>JAVWBB010000023.1:4326-15246 GCA_036649735.1 Bacilli bacterium | reverse complement strand
TAACAGGAAATGCAAATAATGGTTATGCTAAAATAACATTAATAAGTAAATAAAACAATATAATTAAAACTAGTATTTTTTACTTAATAGAACTAAGAAAAATAATAACATTTAAACGTTATTATTTTTTTGTTTGAAGATAATGATTAAATTTGTTATAATAAATAAGAATAAAAAGGAGACATTATGGCAGTAAAAAAAATGAAAATGAATTGGCAATTATTATTTAATGTAGTAAGTATTATATTTATTATAGGATGTATTTTATACTTTGGAGGTAGACTAACATATTATTATTTAGATAGTAAAAAAGTTATTAAGCAAGAAAGTAATTTAATATTTACAATATTAAAAAATAATAATCCAATAGTAACGGAAGCAGATGGGTTATATAAAATAAAGAATGAATTAGTCTTTAAAGGTAAAGAAGTAAAAAACTATGTTGAATATTCTGGTTATATTTGGCGTGTAATAAAAATAAATGAAAATAAATCAGTTAAATTGATTATGGATAAACCAATTACCTCTTTAATTTATGGAGACGATACTAATTATAATCAATCCAATATTTCTAATTGGTTAAACGAAGTAGAAGGTATTGGAGGTTCAGGCTTATTTTTTAGTACTTTAAATAATCCGTATAAATATCTTTCATCAACTGAATATTGTTTAGACATTTTAGATGAAGATATTAATAATAAATGCAAAAACGAAGTTAAAGACCAATTAGTTACTATCTTAAATATTGATGATTATAAAACTATGAATTTAGATAAAAGTTTTGTAAACAATGAAAAAGTTAGTTGGTTATTAGAAAAGGATAAAGAAGATAATCTATTATATATTAATGAAAAAGGAAATATTTTAAAAACTAATAATTATGAGAGTTTAGGGGTAAAACCAGTTATTACAATTAATCAAAGAATTAATGTTAAAAGTGGGAACGGTTCCAAAGAATTACCAATTAAATTTGAAGATGAAAAGGTTTATGTAAATAAAATTGTTAAAATTGATAATGATATTTGGAATATAATTGAAGATAAAGATAATATTTTAAAACTATCATTAGCTAAAATTAATAATACCTTAGCTTATAGTAATAAAACATCTAAATTTGATATTAATAATTATAAAAACATTGCGTATTATTTAAATAATACCTTCTTAAATAGTTTAACTTATAAAGATAAATTACTTGAAGGAACATTTTATAATAGTGAACTTTCAGATGAAGAAGGGTATAAATATATTAATTTCTTTAATAATAAAATAAAGGCTAAAGTGGGTCTTTTAAATATGATTGACATTAAAAATAATGATTTAACAGATTATTATTTGATGAATTTAACATCGAAATTAGGCGAAGTAGCATTTGTTTATAATAATAGTGGTAAAAATAATGAATCGCTTGTTAATGCTAAAAAGGGTATTGTTCCTGTTATATTTATAAATAAAGATAATATAAAAGAAGGTAGTGGAGAATTAAATAATCCATACGTGGTAAAGTAAATGAAAAGCAAGAAATTAACAATTACTTTAATAGTCTTAGATATATGTGTGTTTATTGGGTTCTTTTTAACTTATGGGCCATTTGATTATTTTAGGAATCTTTTAATTACAACATCAATGACAACTATGGAACATCAATATTTAGCTAAAATATTTTATGGTCCTAAAACAATTAGTAAAGTTCTTAATTCTAATTATGTTGTTCCAAATAAGGAAGAGATTAAATTAGATGATATTATTTTAGGTAGTGATATATCAGAAAAAGATAGTTATTCATCTATTTATGAAGAACAAATATTTAAAAGAGATGAAGGAAATACGACATATAAGATTATCCCTATTAATGAATACCGTTATAAAGGATATTTAACAGTTATTTATGACCCTGCTAATGTTAAATTAGCAGTTCCTAGTCAATTGGGAAGATATGGTGAAACAGTTGCTAAAATGTGTAAAAATAATGGTGGTTTAGTTGGCATCAATGGTGGTGGATTTGAAGATTTAGATGGTTGGGGAAATGGTAGTATTCCATACGGAGCAATTATTAAAGATGGTAAATTAATATATACACATCCCGGTGGGAATGGTGGATTAATTGGCTTTAATAAAGAACATAAAATGTATTTAACTTATGAAACACCAGCGGAAGCAATTAAAAAAGGAATGCGCGATGCGGTTGAATTTGGGCCATTCTTAATAGTTAATGGAAAACCAGCTCAAATATCTGGAGATGGAGGTTGGGGAGTTGCGCCAAGAAGCGTTATCGCACAAAGAAAAGATGGAATTGTCCTTATGTTAATTATTGATGGGCGAAATCCAGGTTATAGTTTAGGAGCCGATTTAAATGATTTAATAAAACTCTTACTTCGTTATAAAGCTTATAATGCTGCTAATCTTGATGGTGGTGCATCTACGACAATGGCTGTTAATGGTAAACTTTATAATAAGCCTTATGCAGGAGGAGAGTATGGAGGAAGAACAGTTTCTAATGCTTGGATAGTTACGAAGGGGGAATAATGAAAAAAATAGTAGTTTTATTTTTATCAATATTTTTAATAACAGGATGTAATACAGTAGATAAACCAAGTAAACCAGTAAAACCATCAGAAGAAGTATTTATTCCAAAAACTCATTCTTTTACTTTAGCTATGGTAGGTGATGCTTTAATTCATCAAGCAGTATATGCAGACGCTAAAACTGGAAATAGTTATGATTTTAGGAAGATGATAACAGATGTTAAAAAAAAGATTGAACCATATGATTTAGCGTTTTATAATCAAGAAAGTATTTTAGGAGGTAGTGAAATTGGTTTATCACATTATCCTCGATTTAATGCTCCTTATGAAGTAGGAGATGCAATGTTAGATGCAGGATTTAATTTAGTTAGTTTAGCGAATAATCATACTTTAGATCGTGGCGAACCAGCTATTATTAATTCATGTAAATATTGGAATAGTAAAGATGTAATGGTTAGTGGTAGTTTTTGTGATTTAGATTCTACTAAGCCAAAAATTAGAGAAATAAATAATATTAGTTATACAATGCTTGCTTATACCACTACTACTAATGGGTTACAAATTCCAAATGGGAAGAGTTATTACGTAAGTTTATATGATAAAGAAAAAGTAAAACAAGACATAGAAAGTATTCGCAACAAAGTTGATATTGTTATGGTATCTATGCATTGGGGTAATGAATATACTCATGTACCAACTTATCAACAAGAAGAAATGGCTAATTATTTATCTTCTTTAGGAGTAGATATAATAATTGGTCATCATCCACATGTTATTCAACCAATTACTAAAATTAATCAAACAGTTGTTATTTACTCTTTAGGTAATTTCCTTTCTGCCCAAGATGCTTTACCAAGATGGATAGGAATGTTAGCCAGTTTAAAAGTAACTAAAACAGTTAATAAAGATAATTCAGTTATAGAAATAAGTGATCTTAAAGGTGAATTGTTATATAATAATTATAATAAAACGTATATTAATAATTTTAAAGTAATTCCTTTTGAAAATTTAAATAATAATATTTTATATAATTATGAAAATATTAAAAATGAGTATAATAGTATTATAAGAAATTTAAATAAAGATATTATAACTAATTAGGAGAAAAAATGAAAAAGAAACACTTTATTTTAATGGTTAGTAGTTTGATTTTGATTGTAGTTATATTTGCAACAAGTTATTATTTTTATAATGATTATAAAGAAAAAGAACAATTAAAAAGTGATAAAGAATTAGTGACATTAATAAAGAGTAAATATAATCTTTTAGTAATAACAAATAAAGATAGTGCCATTTACAAATTAAATAATAAAAAATATGTAAAAGCTGGAACTATTTCGAAAAGTGTAGAATTAGAATTAGATGAATTAAAGGATATAAGTAAAGAAACTAAATATTTTAAATTAAAAAATATTGATTATTATATTGATTATAAAGATATTGATAAATTAGATAATCTTAGTAAAAGCGATACTAATTATAAAAATTTTATACCATTTAACGAAAATATTAAGTCAAGTGATATAAAATTATATAATAAAGAACAATTAATATATCAAATTAGTGATGAATTATCTTTACCTATTATTATAAAGGATAATGATAAACTATTTGTAGAATATGATAATAAGTTATTATATGCTTTAAAAAACGAAATAAAAGAAGTGGTTGCTAATAATAATAGTGATAAAATTGAGGCTACTAGTGTTCCAGTAATTGCATATCACTTTATATATAATCCAAATACTGATGAACCTTGTAATCAAATAATATGTCATACTGAAGCACAATTAGAAAGCCATTTAAAATATTTAACAGATAATAATTATACGACAATTAGAGCCAAGGAATTAGATATGTTTTTTGATAAAAAAATCAGATTACCCCAAAATACTATTATGATTACTTTAGATGATGGGTGGGGGAATCATAAAGCGACACCTCTTTTAGAAAAATATAAAAAGCATGCAACATATTTTATAGTTACTTCTTGGAATAAAAAAGAAGAATTTATTTCTGATTATGTTGAGCTTCATTCACACTCACATAATTTGCATAATCCTGGTATTTGCTATGGTGGACAAGGTAGTGCGATGAAATGTTTACAAAGAGATAAGTTATTATTAGATTTAAAAACATCTCGAGAAAAATTAGATAATTCAACAGTATTTTGTTATCCTTATTATGAATATAATAATTATGCAATTAATGCTCTTAAAGAAGCAGGATTTACAATGGCTTTTGCAGGAGGAAATATTAAAGCAAGACAAAACTCTAATAAATTTGCCATTCCTAGAATTACTTTATTAAACTCAACGACTGTAGAAGACCTAAGTGAGATTTTAAGGTAAATAAAAAAGATTGCTAATTTATAATAATATGATATAATATATAAGAAATTAATTACTATGATTAAGTTAATCATGGCGGAAGGAGATTTTTATGAAAAAAGGAATACATCCAGTTAGTAAAGAAGCAACTGTTACTTGTTCTTGTGGTGAAACATTTACTGTAATATCTACAAAATCAGAAATCAATGTAGAGTTATGTTCTAAATGCCATCCATTTTATACAGGAAAACAAAATAAAACTTCTAAAACTGGTAGAGTAGATAAATTTAACAAAAAATATGGTTTTGAAAATTAAGATGATTTTTCATCTTTTTTTTGTTATAATTTAAAGTGGAGTGTGATTAAAAATGAATATAGGAGTTGCCAGTGATCATAGAGGATTTAAACTAAAAGAAAGAATTTTAAAATATTTATTTGAAAAAGGTAATAATCCAATTGATTTTGGGACTAGCAGTGTTGAGCCTGTTGATTATCCAGATTATGCAAAATTATTGTGTGAAGGAATAAATAATGGGACAATTGAATTAGGAATTGCTATTTGTGGTAGTGGAATTGGGATGTCTATTGCATGTAATAAAATTAAAAAAATAAGATGTGCTAAAGTTGACAGTGTAAAAGATGTTTATCTTGCAAGAAATGATAATAATGCTAATATAATTGCTATAAATAGTGAGATGATGTTTTATAAAGTAAAAGATATTATTGATGAATTTATTAAAACACCGTTTTCTAATATTGAACGTCATATAGAAAGACTAGATAAAATAGAAAAGTTAGAACATTTGAGGAAATAAGAGATGAGTGTTAAAATAATAATTTATGTTTTGATTATTCCAATTGTAATATGGGCAATGGATAGTTTAAATATTAATCAAATGTTTAAAAAAAACAAAATACTACAAGCTCAAGTATTATATTTTATTGTTGGATGTTCATTAATTTATTTATTTGCTAATTTTTTATTTGATTTATTTAATATTATTTAAAAAGATTGTATAAAATCTTTTTTTTATTGCCACACTTATAATGAGGTGAAAAGAAATATGAAAAAGAATTTAAAATTAAAACCCTTTGTTATTCCTAGTATTTATGCATTAGCTATATTCTTAGTTGTAATTAGTACAGTAATAACTAGCAAATCATTAAAGGCTGATATTCCTCCAATTGATAATAATTGGTATGTTTCAAGTATTATTTTTGGTAATTCAGTACCGGTAATTGCTCCTGAGAAAGTAGTCATTAGACCGTATAATAATATTGAAGTAAAGGTTGGTAAAAATTATTATGACTACACTGCTGAAAAAGATAAGCAACAAACCGCTATTATCTTTCATGAAAATGTCTATATTCAAAATTCGGGTGTAGATTATGTATTGGAAACACAGTTTGATGTACTTAGTATTTTAGATGGTACGGTAATTAGTGTAAAGGATACGGAATTATTAGGAAAAGTTATCGAAGTTAGACATGAAAATGATATGATTTCAACATATCAAAGTCTAAAAGAAGTAAGTGTAAAGAAAGATGATGTTATTAAACAAGGACAAATAATAGGTAAAACTGGGACAAGTCAATTTAATAAGGAATTAGGAAATCATTTACATTTAGAATTATTTTATCAAGGTAAAGTTGTTGATCCAGAATTATTCTTTGATAAGAAAGTAAAAGATTTATAATATAAATCTTTTTTTAGGAGGAAAAGATGTTTTCAAAAGATATTGGAATCGATTTAGGAACAGCAAATGTAGTTGTATATATTAAAGGACAAGGAATTGTTCTAAATGAACCAAGTGTTGTTGCCATTGATGAAAATAGTAAAAAAGTATTAGCGGTTGGAAATGATGCAAGCATTATGTTAGGAAGAACGCCAGGTAAAATAAAGGCTATTAAACCAATGCGTGATGGGGTCATAGCTGATTTTGATGTAACAGAAATAATGCTTAATAATTTTATTAATAAAGCCAAGGGAAGAGGGCTTTTATCTAAACCAAGGATTTTAATATGCTGTCCATCAAATATTACGACAGTTGAAAAGAATGCTATTAAAGAAGCAGCTTTAAGAATGGGTGCTAAAAAAGTATTTTTAGAAGAAGAACCAAAAGTAGCGGCAATCGGCTCAGGTTTAGATATTTCAAAACCAAGTGGGTGTATGGTCGTTGATATTGGGGGCGGTACCACTGATATAGCCGTATTATCCCTTGGGGGAATAGTTAATAGCAAATCAGTTAGAATAGCGGGTAATACCTTTGATAATGATATAATTAAGTATGTAAAAGAAAACCATAAGTTATTAATTGGTGAAAGAACTGCTGAAGATATTAAAAAAGAATTAGGAGTTGTTTATAAAGGTGATAAAAAGAACTCAATGGAGATAAAAGGTCGAGATTATTTAACAGGATTACCAGCAACTAAAATAATTGATGAAGAAGAAATAGAAGCGGCTTTAACAAATAATATTATGGAAATAATAAGAGAAATTAAAAATGTTTTAGAAACTACTTTACCAGAATTATCCGCAGATATTGTAGATAAAGGTATTATGATAACAGGAGGTGGTTCTTTATTAAAAGGAATAGAAGATTTATTAAAAAAAGAATTAAAAGTGCCAATTATGTTATCTGATAATCCATTGACTAGTGTAGCCGAAGGAACAGGAATAATGTTAAACAACATTAATTTAATAGATAGGTAACAAATGTGTTTATCTATCTTCTTTTTTTTGATATAATTATTTAGAAAGAGGTAGTAAAAATGATTGATTTTAGTATTAAAAAAATAGTTTTAATGACAGTTTGTTCTTTTATTATTTCCGTATTTATAATGCCCTTTATTATGAAAGTTGCTAATCACATAGGGGCAATTGATGTTCCAAAAGATACAAGGAGAGTACATACAAAGCCTATCCCAAGATTAGGTGGTTTAGGTATATTTATTGCTTTTTTGTTTGGATATATGTTTTTTGGGGTTCAAAGTGTTACTATGAACGCTATTTTAATAGGTAGTTTTATTATAATTATTACAGGAATATTTGATGATATTAAACCAATTCCTTCCAAAGTAAAATTATTAATGCAAGTAATTGCGGCTTTAGTTGTTATGTTATTTGGTCATATCAGGCTTCAAGATATAACGGCTCTTGGTTTTTATATTGATTTTGGCATATTTTCTTATCCTTTAACAGTGTTTTTCATTGTTGCTTGTATTAATATTATTAATTTAATAGATGGCTTAGATGGTTTATCGGGAGGTATTGCTTCTATATTTTTCTTAACAGTAGGAATAATATCTATTTATAGTGGTAATTCTTTAATATTAGAAATAACTTTAGCATTTTTAATGTTAGGATCAACATTAGGATTTTTAGTTCATAATTTTTATCCAGCTAAGATATTTGCAGGTGATACCGGTTCAATGTTTATGGGCTATATGATTTCCATAATTGCTTTGTTAGGATTTAAAGGGACAACCTTAATATCGTTTTTTGTTCCCTTACTAGTTTTAGCTATTCCAATACTAGACACTTTATTTGCTATAATTAGAAGATTAATTAAAAAACAACCAATTTTTGAAGCTGATAAGGAACATTTGCATCATCAACTTTTAAATATTACCTCATCACAACGAAAAACAGTTCTTATTATATATGGCATTGATTTATTATTCGCAGCGGCATCGATTTTTTACTTTTTAAAAGATCCATTTATTGGTAAAATAGTGTACATATTATTATTAATTATTATTGTTTGGTTAGTTTGTTGTACAACTATTATTTCTAAGAAGAATAAGGAAACTTTTGATAAGATTGGTAAAAGATTTAAAGATAAGGTTAAAAAGAATAAAACTAAAAAATAGTTTTTTTCTTTGTGGGAAAATTTACCAAAAAGAACTTTATTATTTTGGTAAAATTTGGTAATATAATAATGAGGTAGGTGTTAGTAATGATTAATTTTATTTCCGTTGAGGATAGTGAAGAGTTTTCTAAACAAACAAATAAAGTAATTAGAAAAGCTATGAGTACAAGTGGTGTTGAATATAAGATTTATAATTTTAAAGAGTATGATGATCATTTTAAGCAATTTGCTAAAAAGTCTAAAGGTATCAACGTATATCTTTTTGATATAAAAACTATTAAAGGTTCAGGTATAGATGCATGTAGATATATTAGAGAACAAATTGAAGACCGTAATTCAACAATTATAATTATCTCTGGTTTTGAAGAATATAGAGCCACAATTATGTTTAATAGATTAGATATTTTTGATTATGTATGTAAAATGAATGATATGGAAAAGAATTTAACGGAAGATATAAAAGTTCTTATTAAAAAATACGCTAAAAACTTTAATATAATTAATTTTGATTTTCAAGGTGTAACATATTTTGTTTCTTTGGATGAAATAGTTAACATTGAAAAAGAGAAAGATTCTAAAAAGTGTTTAATTAGAACTTTTGATAAGAAGGAATTATGTATTTATGGTGCTTTATCAGAGATTGAAAAGAAATTAGATAAAAGATTTTTAAGAGTGCATAATAGTCTAATTGTTAATAGGGAGAACATTAAGTATTATATAAAGAATACTAATGAATTAGTTTTTAAAAACGATGATACTACATCACTAATATCTAGAGATAAGAAAAAGGAGTTGTTTGAGTATGTGGGAAATAGTAATTAAGATCTTTACAACAATAATATTATCGTTTGCTGGGGCGATAGTTATTCATAATTTGTCAGGAGAAAAATTGGTTTTAAATATAAAAAATGTAAGCTTATTAATAATTTCAGGAATTATATCATCAATTTTATATAGCTTTGATTATGAGTTTTATACTCCAATAATATCTTGTTTGACGATGACAATTGTTTATAAATACGTGTTTAAATTAAATTTTAAAAAATCTTTATTTTATACAATTATGCTATTAATTTTAGCTATATTTTCTGAAGTTATTCTTTCTATTGCTGTTATAAATTTTACTACTGTAACAGAAATACGTGAAAGTATGCTTTGGTCAATTATTGGAAATGTTATTATTTCATTTTTAATTATTCTAGCTTCCAATATAAAAGTGATAAAAATAAAAATAAAAGCTTTTGATTATATTACAATAAATAAAAATTATAACGTTCCTATTTTATTTATTTTTTTATTATTGATTATTTTAAGCATTTCAATGATTTTTATGACTCTTAACTATCGTTTTAATTATAAATATTTAATAACAATTCTTTTAATGGTTTCAATTTTTATAATCGCCTATATTTATATTAAAGAAAAAATTGCTTATGATAATTTAAATAAACAATATGATATTTTGTTAGATTGTATTCAAACATTTGAAGATTGGATTGAAAAAGAACAATTGTCTTTACACGAGTCTAAAAATCAGCTGGTAATTTTAAAAAGTTTAGTTAAGAATAGTAAAGCATTGCAATATTTAAATGAAATAATTAAAGATAAAATTATTATTGAAAATAGTTGGATAAATGACTTAAAGCATATTCCTAGTGGTGGTTTAAAGGGATTATTATATTATAAGTTGAGTCAAACGAAGATTAAGAATATTGATGTTGAACTTAATATACAACATGATGTAGGAAAAAATCTAAGTAAATTATCTATATTTTTAGTGAAGGAACTATGTCAAATAGTTGGAATATATTTTGATAATGCGATTGAAGCAACTGAGACTGCATCAAGAAAAGTTATTAGTTTAGAAATATATTTGTGTAAAAATAATATTGTTATTGTGCTGTCTAATTATATTGATATGAAAGTTGATATAGAACAAATTAGTAAAAAAGGGTATAGTACAAAAGGAATTGGACGAGGCAATGGCTTGTTTTTCGCTAAAAAGATTATTGAACAAAATAGTAATGTTTTTTCTGAAAAATTAGAAATAAAAGATAATTATTATGTTAAAAAATTAATAATTAAATATAATAATAAAAACTAATTTAATTAAAAACATTTCTTTTTTAGGGCATAAATATTTAAATTTAACTAAAAAAAGCTAAAATTTTATTTTTAACTTTATTTATGTGT
>JAVWBB010000023.1:0-4226 GCA_036649735.1 Bacilli bacterium | reverse complement strand
TATTTAAATTTAACTAAAAAAAGCTAAAATTTTATTTTTAACTTTATTTATGTGTTCATTATTATCCGCTATTTGATAAGAACTGTTTTTACAAATTGATTAGGTAAAAAACTAATCAGTTAAAGTGTTTTTAGATTCTGGTTCATCAAAAAATACCCAAGCACATCCTATACTCGCTGCTCCAGATGCTAATAATGCTACTGCTGCAAGAGCCATTGAAAATAATTTTTTCATAATATTCCTCCTTTACTTCTTTTTATGTTAAAGTATATTAACTATACTAACACCTATAATTATTTAACCTTTAAATAATTTCTGTAAGGCATATTAAACGCTTTATACGTAAGTGGATTAATGAGGATAGTTTCAATAATTAAAGCGCTTAATATCAAATCAGTAATATATTTACTTTTAATTGTAAATACCAATATTATATATATAATAGCAACTATTATAGAAGCGGTTTTACGAATTATTCTTTTCTTTTTATTAGTGAGTGGTCTTTTAACTGTATCCGCAGGTGCATACAATATAAAACTTATTAATGATATTATACATATGATTATTTTTGCAATTATATGTATATTTATATTCATAAATAATACTGGTAACCCAATTACCAATATGATAGAAAAAATTAAGCAAGTTATACTTTTATTGGCATGAAATCCAAAAGCGGGGAATCTAATAATATTAAATAGTATAAGTAGTATTATCAGTTCTTTAAAGATTCCTAACAATAGAGCCACCATTAATATTATAATCATTTTAGTAATAGTTAAATATAACCCTTCAAGACCATATTTTAATCTTGCAATATCCTTTTCACTATAATCCTTATATTTTGTAATTGTATTTATGCTCCAATTGATAAACTTCTGTTTCATACTCCCTACCTTTATTAAATTGTAACATTATTTATTATTCTTTTATATAGTCAAACTGTAATTAGAAATAATAATGCCTTAATTGGTAATAATAATACTTTTTAATAATAATTTTAATCAAAAAAATGCCAAAAATTGGTAAATTAGAGTTTAACTATAGATAAAATAAAAAGTTTTTGATATCATTTAATAGTCGACACAATTCAAGGATTTGGTTTAAGTCTTAAAGTAATGAGAGGTGAGATTCTCGTATTAAAGAAGGAAGGAGTGAATTAGGAAATGATACTAACGGGAAAAGTAAAATGGTTTAACAATGAAAAAGGATATGGTTTCATTGAATGTGAGGGCAAAGAAGATATTTTCATACATTATAGTGCAATAAGCATTGATGGTTATAAGACATTGACAGAAAATCAAATTGTTAGTTTTACATTACTTGATACACCTAAAGGATTACAAGCAATTGACGTTGTAGTTGTAAAAGATATAATTCAAACTACCAAAAGGTAGTTTTTTGTTGTTAAAAATAAATAGAAATCAGTTATATTTTATGCTATAATTACTTTAAGGAGGTATGAAAGATGAAATTTTTAATTAGAGGAGAAAAAATTGAAATTACAGATTCAATGAAGACCTACGCAAAAGAAAAATTACAAAGATTAGACAAATACATAGATAGAAGTGATGAAATAACAGTTAATATATTAGTTAAGGTTAGAGAACATATTCATAAAGTAGAAGCAACTATTCCTCTTAGAGGCTTTATTTTAAGAGCTGAAGAAGAAGGAAAAGATTTCTATGCAGCCTTTGATTCAATTATAGATATATTAGAAAGACAAATTACTAAAAACAAAAAAAGAATGCAAAATAAAATGCATAAAGAAAGACCAATATTTTCTGATTTTGAAGTAAAAGAAATATTTGCTGATGAAGAGATAGTTAAAAGAAAAAAAGTAGAAGTAAAACCTATGGATGAAGATGAAGCTATTTTACAGTTAGAGTTAATTGATCATCAATTTTATTTATATAAAGATATAAATACAGATAAATATGCTGTTATTTATAAGAGAAAAGATGGAAATTACGGTGTAATTGAAGCTGAATAATTGATTTTTTTAGAAAGAAAAAAGGCTTTTAAATAGTCTTTTTTTGTGTTATAATAGCAATTGAATTTAAAGACCTTGGGAGCAAAGGATGTGTTTAAATGACTAATTTAGTAGATATAAAAGGAATAGGCCCTAAATCGATAACATTGTTAAGTAAAATAAATATAAATAATATAGAAGATTTGATTACACATTATCCATTTAGATATGAAATATTAAAAAGGTGTGATTTAAAAGAAATAAATGAAGGCGAAAAAATAATAATTGATGGTAAAATTGAAAGTATACCAATTTTATTTCATTTTCGTGGAGGATTAAATAAGTTAAATTTTAGATTAGTTACAAATAGTGGAATAGTAGGTATTTCGATTTTTAATAGAGCGTTTATAAAACCTAATCTTAAAATAGGAAGTAGTATTACAGTTATTGGAAAATATGAAAAAAGTAAAAATATAATTGTTGCAGCTGATATAAAGTTTGAGAGTTTATCTAATGAAATAAAATTAGAACCAGTATATCATTCTACTAGTGGATTATCTAATAAAGTTCTGTCTAATTATATTAATTTAGCAGTATTAAAAGCTAATGAATTATTAGATAAGATACCGGAGTATATAATAGATAAGTATAAGTTTTTTAATAAAAAAACGGCAATAAATATAATACATAATCCACCTACTATGGATAAATTAAAAGAGGCTTCCATACGATTAAAGTATGAGGAATTATTTGAATTTATGTTTAAAATTAATTATTTAAGAGAGTACAATAACAATAATAAAATAGGAATAAGTAGAGATATAAATATAGAAAATATCAAAGATTTTATTAAAAATTTACCATTTAAATTAACTAATGACCAAATAAATGCAGTTAAAGAAATATCAAAAGATTTAACAAATAAAACGAGGATGAATAGAATGCTTCAAGGAGATGTTGGTAGTGGTAAAACAATTATAGCTTTTATTGCTATGTATATTAACTATTTAAGTGGCTATCAATCAGCTTTAATGGCTCCAACTGAGATATTGGCAGTACAGCATTTTAACAGCATTAAATCATTCTTTAAAGACTTAAATATTAATATAGAATTATTAATAGGATCTATGAAAAAAAGTGATAAAAATAAGATTTATGAAGAGTTAAAAAACGGAAATATTGATATGATAATTGGGACTCATGCATTAATTCAAGAAGATGTTATATATCATAATTTAGGTTTAGTCATTACTGATGAACAACATCGTTTTGGGGTTAATCAAAGATCTAATTTAAAGAACAAAGGATTAAAACCTGATGTATTATATATGAGTGCTACACCTATTCCTCGAACTTATGCACTAACTATATATGGTGATATGGATATTTCAATTATTAAGGAGATGCCAAAAGGAAGAATTCCTATTAAAACTATGGTAAAGACAAATAGTGATATTAAAGAAATATTAGAATTAATGAATAAAGAATTAATTAGTAAGCATCAAATTTATGTTATCGCACCTTTAATTGATGAAAATGATGTAACTGATTTAACAACAGTTAATGAATTAAAAGACAAAATGACTTTAGCTTTTGGTAAGAAATATAATATTGATGTAATTCATGGGAAAATGACTTCACCAGCAAAAGATTTAATAATGGGAGAATTTATTCAAAATAAGATTAATATTTTAATAAGTACAACCGTTATTGAAGTTGGTGTTGATGTACCTAATGCTACTATGATTGTCATATTTAATGCTGAAAGATTCGGCCTTTCGACGCTTCACCAGTTAAGAGGCAGAGTGGGAAGAAGTAATTTAGAATCTAATTGTATACTAATTAGCGATAGTGACAGTAAAAGATTAAGCATAATGGAAAGTACTTCAGATGGATTTGTTATTAGTGAAGAAGATTTTAAATTAAGAGGTCATGGAGATTTATTTGGCACTAAACAAAGTGGAGATATGGAATTTAAAATAGCTAATTTAAAACAAGATTATAAAATTTTATTACAAGCAAAAGAGGATTCTAAAGAATATTTATTAGATAATAGATATGATAATGATATAATTAAAAAAAATTTAATTAATTCTATTTCTGTTGACTAGTGATATGTAAACTAAATAAATTTAATCTTTAAATAATTGACATTTATTTTTAAAAATATTATGATGTTAGTGCGTGGTGATAAACTACGCGGTATGCTCTCATGGATTTATTTTTGAGAGTGTATTCAACCAAAACCCCCTGA
>JAVWBB010000022.1:0-15710 GCA_036649735.1 Bacilli bacterium | reverse complement strand
TGGTACCCAGGTCACATGGCTAAAACTAAAAGAGAAATAGCAGAGAAGTTAAATTTAATTGATATAGTTTATGAAGTAATAGATGCAAGAATGCCTATTTCTTCTAAAATTAATGATATTGATGATTTAATTAAAAATAAACCGCGAATTTTAATATTTACTAAATATGATTTGTGTGATAAAAAAGAGACAGACAAGTTTATTAAAAACTATGAAAAACTGAATTATAAAACAATATGCGTTGATCTTTTGAAAGGCTCTAACATTAATGAAATTAATAAAATTACGGCAAAAATATTAGAAGGATTTGATGAAAAGAGAGTATCAAAAGGTTTAAGACCAAGGGCGTATCGTGCAGTTGTAGTAGGTGTTCCTAATGGTGGGAAAAGTACTTTAATTAATAAGTTAGTAGGAAGAAATGCTGCAACAGTTGGAAATAAACCGGGAGTTACGAAACAATTAAATTGGATTCGTTTAAAAAATGGGATTGAATTATTGGATTCTCCAGGTATTTTGTGGCCTAAAATTGATGATGAATTACAAGGTATGAATTTGGCTTCTTTATCCTCAATAAAAGAGGAAGTATTAGATAAAGAAAGCATTTGTAAATATATTTTAGAGACAATGTTTAAGTATTATCCAAATAACTTAAAAGAAAGATATAACATCGATAATAGTTTTAGTTACATAGATTGCCTGGATGAGATTGCTAAAAAAAGAGGGGCATTGTTAAAAGGCGGTTATAGTGATTATGATAAGGTATATGAAATAGTAATTAATGATTTAAAGAATGGTTTAATAGGCAATGTTACTTTTGATCGATTTGATAAGTTAAGTAATATAAATTAGTTAAATATAAAACTTTAAATATTATAAATAGAAAAATCATTTTTAGTTTGACAATAAAATTCATATAAGGTATTATTATAAGTGTCTTGTAAAGACACTTGGATGGAGCAGTACTCAAGAGGCTGAAGAGGCGCCCCTGCTAAGGGTGTAGATTGGGAAACTGGTGCAAGGGTTCAAATCCCTTCTGCTCCGCCAATTAAGTATTTAAAACCACTTTTAAGTGGTTTTTCTGTAGAAAAGGGTGATGATTTATGCGAATAATAATTGATGGTGATGCTTGTCCCAATATTAAAGAAATAGCTTTATTAGCAAAAGAAAATAATATGGAAACAATTATTTTTATTGATACAAATCATCTAATAGCATGTGAATATGCAACTATTATAACAGTTGATTATACAAGTCAAAATGTTGATGTGCATATAATTAACAAAATAATTAAAGGCGATTTAGTCATTACTAACGATTATGGACTAGCCGCTATTTGTATAGGAAAAGGTGCTAAAGTTATTAGCTTTAATGGATTTATTTACGATTCATCTAATATTGATGGATTACTTGAGTTAAAACATTTAAAAATGAATTTACGTAAAAATAAAATACGCATAAAAAACATTAAAAAAAGGACTACTGAAGATTGTCAAAATTTACTATTATCGATTAATAAAATAATAGGTGAATAGGTTTACTCTTTTTATATCTTAATAGATATGAAAGGAGTTTTTATATGGCACGTCACAAGGTAGAAATCTCGGGCGTGAATACAGCGAATATCAAAGTTTTAAGTAGTAAAGAAATGGAAGCACTATTTATAAAGTTACAAAGTGGAGATTTAACAGCAAAAGATGAATTGGTAAACGGCAATTTAAAATTAGTTTTATCATTATTAAAGAGATTTAATAAAAAAAATGTTAATATGGATGATTTATTTCAAACGGGATGTATTGGCTTACTAAAAGCAATTGACAATTTTGATTTAAAATACAAAGTATTATTTTCTACGTATGCTGTTCCTATGATTTTAGGGGAAGTTAAAAGATTTTTAAGAGAAGATTCAGGTATTAGAATTAGCCGTTCAATTAAGGATCTATCTTATAAAATTATTCGGGCAAAAGAAGAATTAATTAACATTAATGGATTTGAACCTAATATTTATGAAATAGCCGACTATTTAGAAGTACCTATTGACCAAGCCGTTACGGCTTTTGAATCGATGCGTGAAGTTGTTAGCTTGTTTGAGCCCATTTACAATGATGGGGGAGATACTATTTATTTATGTGATCAAATTGAAGATAAATCATTAAATAATGAAGAAATAGAACTTCGAATGTCAGTCGATGATGCATTAGAAAAACTAAAATACCGAGAAAAGTTTATTTTAGATAAGCGATTTATAATGGGAAAAACGCAAATGGAAGTAGCTTTAGAACTAGGAATTAGTCAGGCCCAAGTATCAAGGCTTGAACAAGGTGCAATTAAAAGTGTTAAAAAGATTCTAAAATAATACAATTAAGTAAGGTGGAACTTATGAGATTATCGGATTTACAAAGTAAATATATTGTCAATATCAATGATGGTAAAAATATAGGAAACATTATCGATGTTAAAATAAATGAAGAAACAGGGCAAATAGATTCTTTAGTTATTGAACCATCAAAAAATGGATTTCGCGTTTTTAACAAGGGATTAGATACAGAAATTAAGTGGAGTAGTATTGAAAGAATTGGCGAAGATGTTATTTTAGTTAATATAAATTTTTAAAGGAAACTAATTTAAATAAATAGACTTTACATATATAATTTAGTATAATGTGGTGGGTGGTAGAAATGAAGAAAAATATTTATATAATTAGTTTAGTTGTGTTAATACTAGATCAAATAATTAAATATTATATTTTATCTAGTACGTTAATTATTAAAGCAGTAACAATTATTCCTGATTTTTTTTCGTTGCGATTTGTTAAAAATTATGGAGCAGCGTGGGGTATTTTCCAAGACAAAACATTTTTTCTAACAATTATAAGTGGTTTGACACTAATACTAATTAACAAATATTTACTAAATGAAAAAAGATTTAATAAAATATCTATAATTAGTTATGGGTTATTAATCGGGGGAATTTTAGGTAACTTTTTTGATCGTATTGTACATGGCTTTGTCATTGATTATTTAGATTTTACCATTTTTAAATATGATTTTCCAGTCTTTAATTTAGCAGACATGGCCATTGTAATTGGTATTATATTAATGTTTGTAGAAGTAGTGAGGATAGAAATAAATGAAAACAATCGTAGAGTCCGAAGAAAAATTAAGAATTGATAAATATTTAAGTACAGAATTTGATTATTCGAGAAGTAAGATTAAAAGATTAGTAGATAATGGTAAAATATTAGTTAATGGTAAAATAATTGATAGTAACAATTATAAAGTTAAGTTAAATGATGAGATAGAAATTACAGATGAGATGATAGTAAATACTGATGTCAAAGCTCAAGATATTAAATTAGATATAGTTTATGAAGATGAATATTTAATTATTGTCAATAAGCCAAGTGGAATGGTTGTACATCCAGCATTAGGGCATTATTCAAATACTTTAGTTAATGCGTTACTTTATCATTTTAACTTAAGCCATAAAGGAAGTATTAGACCGGGGATAGTTCATCGAATCGATAAAGATACATCAGGGATATTAGTAGTGGCTAAAGATGATAAAACTCATGAAATGCTTGCAAATATGATTAAAGAAAAACAAATAGAAAGAACTTATTTAGCTTTAGTTGATGGTGTAATTATGAATGATACAGGAACTATTGACGCACCTATTGGAAGAGATGAAAAAAATCGTCAAAAATACATTGTTACCGGCACTAATGCTAAAGAATCAATTACACATTTTAAAGTGTTAGAGAGGTTTAAAAATAATACGTTGTTAGAAGTTAAATTAGAAACGGGAAGAACTCATCAAATAAGAGTTCATATGAAATATATAAATCATCCTGTATATAATGATTTTGTTTATGGAAATAAATCTGGAACTTCTTTTGGGCAATTTTTACATTCTAAAAGTATTAAATTTATTCATCCACGTACTAATATTCCTTTATATTTTGAATGTGATGAACCAAGTTATTTTAAAGATGAATTAGAAAAGATAAGAAATAAATAAAAAAGTAAAACATTGGGTTATTTGTAAGGGATGATTTTTATCATCCTTTTATAATGCCTTTCATTAAGACCGTTTAGTTATAAAATAGTTGAGTTTATATAATTTAAAGTCATCTTATGGTGTTTTTTAAATTATTAGCAATATTAATAATATTTATTATAAACATTAATTTTTAAAATAAATTAATAATGGTATAGATTAAAATATATAAAAATGATAAAATAAGTAATATAAGTTTTAAATATTTTAATTTTAAAAAGGAAGGGAGTCTATATGGTAATTAAGGGACAATTTAGAAGAACAATATTTGGTGGGGCCAGTGGATATCTCGTGGGGCTTTTTAAAATAAAAGAAGTAGACGATATTAATTATATAAATAAAACTATTACATTTACAGGCTATTTTGATAATTTAAATGACCGTGATACGTATATTTTTAATGGTGAATTTGTTCATCATGATAAATTTGGCAATCAATTTAACGTATCAAGTTATGAAAAGGTTTTACCAACTGATAAAGATAGTATTGTTGAATTTTTATCAAGTGGTATGTTTAAAGGAATTGGTGAAGCTAAAGCTCATAAGATAGTAAACATAATGGGAAAGACTACTTTAGATGCAATATTAAATAACCCTGATAGTTTAATATTAATACCCGGAATTACAAAACAAAATATAAATGAATTATATATGGGATTAAAAAAATACCAAGATAGTTATCAAACACTTATTTATTTAGGCGATTTAGGTTTAAGTCCAAAAGATAGTATTGGTGTTTATAATATATATAAAGATAAAACAGAAGAAATAGTTAAAAATAATCCTTATAAATTAATAAATAATGAAATAACGTTTAAACAAACAGATTATATAGTTATGAATAAATTTCAAATAGAACAATCAGATAAAAGGCGAATTAAAGCATGTATTATATATACTTTTAATGAACTTATAAACATGGTCTGTCATTCTTATTTTATGATTGAAGAGATATATAATTATACAAATAAAATATTGATGATGACTATTGATAAAGAATTATTTGTGGTATGTATTAAAGATTTAATTGAAGACAAAGAAATAATTAAAATTGAAGAAAAATTATATTTAAGAGCAATATATGATGCGGAACGTAATATAGTATCTCGAGTTAATTATTTAAATAATTTAGAAATAAAAGATAAAGAATATAAAAAAGATGAGATGGCTTGTACGGCTCAAATAGAAGTGCTAGAAAAAGTATTTAATATTAAATATAATTCATTACAAACAAAAGCCATAATAAAAGGGGTTTTAAATAACTTTTTAATTATTACTGGAGGTCCAGGGACAGGAAAAACAACAATTATTAAAAGTATAGTTGAATTATATAAAAGTTTACACAACTTAGATTATGAAAATTTAATTAAAGAAATAGCCCTTTTAGCCCCTACTGGAAGAGCTGCTAAAAGAATTAGTGAATCAACGGGGCTTTTAGCCAGTACAATTCATCGCTTTTTAAAATGGAATAAAGATAATAATACTTTTTCAGTTAATGAAAATAATAAAAGTGAAGTTAAGTTTGTAATTATCGATGAATCTAGTATGATAGACGTATACTTATTTGATAGTTTATTAAAAGGGATAAGTGTCAATGCTAAAATAATATTAGTTGGAGACTCTGATCAAATACCTAGTGTAGGACCAGGACAAGTATTAAAAGATTTAATTGAAAGTGACATATTAGATGTTGTTAAGTTAAAACATTTATATCGCCAAGGAAGTGATTCTAATATTATTAGTTTGGCTCATATGATTAATGATGATAATTTAGATTTAGATGTATTTAAAGGCAATGATGATTTAGAATTTATACCGGCTAATAGTAATGATTTAAAAGAAAAATTAGTGGAGTTAACAAATAAATTAGAGAATTTAACATTTAGAGATTTCCAAGTAATGGCGCCTATTTATAAAACAGATGGGGGAATTGATGATTTAAATAATTTGTATCAAAGTATTTTTAATAAAAAAAGTCGTGGTAAAATTGATTTAATGGTTGGTGAGGTTGTTTACCGTGAAGAAGATAAAGTTATTCAACTTGTTAACATGCCAAATGAAAATGTTTATAATGGGGATATTGGGTTAATAGAAAGCATTGAATTAAAACCTCGTAAAATAATAACTATTAATTTTGAAGGAAATGTGGTAAAGTATACACCTAGTAGTTTTAATAAATTTAAACACGCGTATTCCATTAGTATTCATAAGTCACAAGGTAGTGAATTTGATGTTGTAATATTACCAATATTAAAAAGTTATAATCGAATGTTATATCGTAAACTTTATTATACCGCAGTTAGTCGTGCTAAAAAGAAATTAATTATTATAGGAGAAATAGAAGCTTTAAATATGGCTATTAAAAATAATAATAACGATATCAGAAGAACAACTATTAAAGAAATGTTAACAAGTAAAAACAAATAAAGAAAAGGAGAAATAAATGAGTAAAATAAAAATATTTGCCTTAGGTGGCTTAAATGAAAATGGTAAAAATATGTATGTAGTTGAAGTAAATGATGACATATTTGTCTTTGATGCGGGGTTAAAATACGGTATAGATAAAAATTTAGGGGTTGATTATATAATTCCTTCATTTAATTATTTAATGGAAAATGAAAAAAGAGTAAAGGGAATCTTCTTATCACATGGACATGAAACACATATTGGAGCAGTACCGGATATTTTAACTAAGTTGCCAAATATTCCTATTTATGCTACTAAATATACGATGGAAATATTAAAAATGGAATTAGATCTATATAAAATACCTGCTAACAACTTACATGAAATTAAACCACATTCAAAAATAATTATAAATAATATGGTTTTATTTCCTATTTCAGTATCACATTCAATACCTGATGCAGTAGCGTATGTTTTATATACTGATGATGGGGCAATTGTATATACAGGTGATTATGTTTTTGATTCAAGTATGACAGGAAACTATAAAACGGATATTGGAAAATTAGCTTATGTTGGTAAACAAGGTGTACTGTGTTTGCTATCGGAATCTCTTTATGCTGAAAAACCAGGGCATACTAGTCCAAATAATCGAATTACAGAATTTATTAAAGATGTATTTAATAAAAATGAAAATAGAATTATTGCAACTGTTTTAAGTGCACATATTTACCGTGTTCAAGAGTTGTTTAATGAAATAATGAAAACTCATCGCAATGTTATTATAATGGGGAAGAGTTTACAAGAATTAATTATTAAATCAATAGATAGTGGTTATATTACTTTTGATAAAACAAGAATAAAAGATTTATATCATTTAGATGATAAAGGAATCATTGTATTAATTTCTGATGAGAAAGAAAAACCCTTTGCCAATTTAGAAAGAATAGTTAAAGGTTTTGATAAATACATTAAGATAAAAGAAACAGATACAGTATTTATAACTGAACCACCCTATGATGGAATTGAAAAAAGATTAGCAGTTCTTATGGATGAAGTGGCAATGCTAAACGCTAATTGTGTTTCACTTAATAAAAAGCATCTCCTTCATCATGCATCAAGAGAAGATTTAATGATGATGTTAGACTTAATGAATCCTAAATATTATTTTCCTGTTAAAGGAGAGTATCGTCATCAATACGCTAATGCAACAGTAGCCGAAGAAATAGGCATGAAAAAAGAAAATATTTTGCTTAAATTAAATGGAGATGTAGTTACTTTTATTGATGGAGAATTAACTGAAGACTTAGAAAAAGTTGAAGCTGATAGTATTTTAATAGATGGAAATTCAACAGATAATATTGGAACTTTAGTAATAAAAGATCGTGAAATGTTAGGAGAAAATGGAATTGTTATAGTTAATGCAACGTTAGATAAAAAAACGAAAACAATACTAGCTGGACCAGAGATAATTACTAAAGGATTTGTTTTTATTAATGATAATAAAGAATTGATAAACGAAACAAAAGAAGTATGTCTTAAAATAATTAATAATAATATTGATAAAGCTGTCTTAAAAGTTGATTATTCAAATATTAAAAGTGATGTTAGAGATGTATTAAGTAAGTTATATTATAAAAGATTAGATTCTAAACCCGTAATTATTACGGTTATTCAAGAGGTATAGGTTTTTCTATACCTCTTTTATATAATGATTGACATAAATAGTTAAAAGCGAGATAATAAACTTGTAAAAAATCAAAGGCTTAAAATAATATTTAAGCAAAAAGGAGAAAGAAATGGAAAACAAAGAAGTAGTAGAAAAGAAAGAAGTAACGAAAGAAAAAGAAGTAGTTGAAAAAAAGAAAAAAGAAGAAAATATTGCATGGCATTATACAAAATTAGTATTTAATATTATGTTTTGGGTAGCAATAGTGATTTTATTAGTACTTTGGGTAACTGATTTCATGAATGTATCTAAAAGTAAAGAACCTCGTTTTTGTATTAAAAATAATGTTTATAAGTATGATGATGGTAAAATATACGAATGTGTTGGAGCTGGTTATAAAGTTGTTAAATACGAAAGAACATCAAAACCTAAGAGTATTGAATTTGTACCTTTCTTTGTAAAGGTTAGAAAATAAGTATGGATTTTCGTGATGTCCAAGAGTTTTTTAGAGATACTTTTAAATATTTGATAGTTATTGTTATTGTCTTATTAGTAGCTTTATATGTTGTTAGTTTTCAACAAATAGTTGGTAATTCAATGAATAATAATTATTATAATAACGATGTAGTTATATTAAATAAACTACAATATAAGTTTTTTGATGTTAAAAGAAGTGATATAGTATCTTTTAATTATGATGATACAAAATATTTAATTAAAAGAGTAGTGGGACTTCCAGGGGAATTTATTGAATTTAAAGATAATACTTTATATATAAATAATAAAGCTTATAAAGAAAATTATATAACAGAATTTATAACAAAAGATTTTTCTTTAAAAGATTTAGGATATGATAAGATACCAGAGAATATGTATTTAGTTTTAGGTGATAACAGGGAAGATTCATTAGATAGTAGAAAAATAGGTTTAATTAAAGAAAAAGATTTAATAGGAAAATGTATAATGAGAATTTGGCCACTTAATAAATTTAAAGTAATGTAATAATGGTAAGGAGTAAATATGGCATATACAAAATATAAAGAATTGACTAAATATTTTAATTTTAATAAAGAACTAGAAATATCATCTTTACCAACTTATGTAACTGATTATGTTGAAAAGGATGAAAAAATAATTCAGGCATATAAAACAAGTCGTGATAAAGGAATCTTTACAGATAAAAAAATTATTCTTTTTGACGTTATGATGTTTGGGACTAAACAAATTAGTGTCATTCCATATTGCTCAATCTCAACTATTAATATATTATTTAAATATAATAGTGCTGATTTAATTTTTTATTCTGATAGTGGATATCCAATAGTTTTAAAGTTTAAAGACTTAATACCTGAGGAAAAAACAAGATTAAGATTATTGTTTTGTACTATGTCACAAAAGATTGCTGATAAATATAAAAATAATAATTGACAGTAATGCATAATATATGTATAATAAGCATATAAATTGAAAAAGGAAAGAGATTTTATATCCACCTGATCTGCGTATAGTGGTAGGTAAAGAGCCGAAGAGAATAATAATTTATTTTTGGTTTTTAAGTGGATACAAATTCTTGTATTCACTTTTTATATTTAATGGAGGTGTTTTATATAGCAAATGCTAAAGGAAATTTGTTCATTAATGAACAAATAAGAGAGCCAAGAGTTTTAGTAATTGGTCCAAATGGAGAACAAGTAGGAATTAAAGATACTAAAGATGCATTAACTCTAGCAAACTATGCGGGGTTAGATTTAGTTATGATTAATCCAACAGGAACTCCGCCTGTTTGCAAAGTAATGGATTACAATAAATTCCGTTATGAAAAGCAAAAAAAAGAAAAAGAATCACAAAAAAAACAAAAAGAGACAATGTGTGAGTTAAAAGAATATCGTTTGTCGCCAACTATTGATGTTGGAGATTTTGAGACTAAACTTAAAAACGTTCGTAAATATCTAGAAAAAGGTGATCGCATTAAACTTTCAATTAGATTTAAAGGACGTCAAATGGCTCATACCAATTTAGGAAAAGAAGTAATGGATCGTTTTTCATCTAAAGTAGAAGATATTGCCGATGTTGAACAAAATGCTAAACTCGATGGTAAGAACATGTTTATGTTTCTAGCACCTAAAAAGAAATAATATATAGGAGGAAAATATGCCAAAGTTAAAGACACATAAAGGAACTAAAAAAGTATTAAATGTTAGAAAAGGTGGGACTATTTCAATAGGACGCCCAGGAGGAAGACATAATACGGGTTCTAAAACAAGAAGTGCGAACAGAAAAAATCGCTTAGGTTCAGAATTAAGCAAAGCAGATTTCAAAAGATTAAAAAGTATAATATAGGAATTAATAGGAGGAAATAATGGCAAGAGTAAAAAATGGAGCAGTAACAAAAGCTCGTCATAAAAAAGTGTTAAAAGCCGCTAGTGGATATTTTGGAAGTAAACATAGATTATATAAAACGGCGAAAGAACAATTAATGCATTCAGGACAATATGCATATAGAGACAGAAAACAAACAAAGAGAAACTTTAGAAAATTATGGATTATTAGAATAAATGCAGCATGTAGAGAAAATGAAATTAGTTATTCTAGATTTATTGATGGTTTAACTAAAGCTGGAGTTGAAGTTAATCGTAAGATGTTATCAGAAATAGCTATAAATGATCAAGAAGCATTTAAAGAATTTGTTAAAGTAGCTAAGAATGGTAAAGTTGATGAAACTAAAACAGTAGTAAAAAAAGAAGTAAAACCTATTGTTAAAGAAGTAAAAGAAACAGTTAAAGAATAATCAGTTGATTTATCTAAGATGACAGTTGCAGAACTACGTCAATTAGGAGAATCAAAAAACATTGAAAATGTTAAAAATATGAAGAAAGCTGAAATAATTGAAGCTTTAAAATAAACATATTAATGAATTGGAATGCCGGGTGCTAATTATTAGTGGTGTTCTTTAGAAGTTAATAGAAGAAAAAACATAAAGGAGAAAGAAAATATGTCAGTAGTGTCAATAAGTTTTTTATTAGAGTCAGGTGCTCATTTTGGTCACCAAAGAAGAAGATGGAATCCAAAGATGAAAGAATATATCTTTACATCTAGAGATGATATTTATATTATCGATTTACAAAAAACAGTTAAAAAGATTGATGAAGCTTATCAAGAAGTTTCAAGAATAGCTAATAATGGAGGGACATTCTTATTTGTTGGGACAAGAAAACAAGCTAATGAAGCAATGATTGAAGCCGCTAACAGAGTAGAAATGTTCTATGTAACAAAAAGATGGTTAGGTGGAACTTTAACTAATTTTAAGACTATTAAAAATAGACTTAAGAGATTAGATGAAATTGAAACTATGGAAAAAGAAGGAATATTTGAAAAACTACCTAAAAAAGAAGTTAGTGGATTGAAAAAAGAATATGAAAAATTAAATGCTAACCTTTGTGGTATTAGAACAATGAAAAAAGTTCCAGATTGTATGATTATAGTTGACCCAACTCAAGAAGATATTGCTATTAAGGAAGCTAAAATATTAGGAATTCCTGTTATTGGAATTGTTGATACAAACTGTGATCCTGATAAAGTAGATTTTGTTATTCCTGCTAATGATGATTCAATTAGAAGCGTTAAAGTTATAATGAATGTTTTAGCTAATGCTATTGCTGAAGTTACAGGAAAAGAAATGATGGACTTTTTAACAGACGAAGATAAGGCTAAAAATGAAAAAAGAAGATTAAGAGAAATTGAAAAAAATAAAGAATTAATGCCTGAAGTAGCTATTGAAAAAGAAGAAAAGATAGTTGAAACTAAAAAAGAAGAAAAGGTTATTAATGAAAAACCTATACTTGAAGAAAAAGTAGCTGAAGTCAAAAAAGAAGAAACTAAAAAACCAGTAATTAAAGAAAAAGAAGTAAAAGAAAAACCTTTAAAAGTTGAAAAGAAAGAAACAATAGATATTACTACACTTAATTTAACAGAATTAAAAGAACAAGCAAAATTAAAAGGGATTAAGGGGTATTCAAAACTTAAAAAAGAAGAGTTGTTAGAAATTTTAAAATAAGGAGGATCTATATGTTTACGGCTAGTAATGTTAAAGAATTAAGAGATAAAACAGGAGCTGGAATGCTTGATTGCAAAAAAGCTTTAGTTGAAAATAATGGGGATATGGATTTAGCCATTGATTGGTTAAGAGAAAAAGGTATTTCTAAGGCAGCTAAAAAAGAATCAAGAATAGCAGCAGAAGGTATTACAGAGATAGTTATTAAAGATAATTGTGCAGTAATATTAGAAATAAACTGTGAAACAGATTTTGTTGCAAAGAATCCTGAATTTAAAAGCTTTGCTAATTTACTTGCAAATACTATTATTGATAATGATTTAAACAGTGTTAGTGAAGTGTTAGATTTTAGTGTAGATGGTAATAAATTAAATGATGTATTAGTGGCATTAATTGCAAAAATTGGGGAAAAATTGTCATTTAGAAGATTTACTAAACTAAATATTTTAGATAATCAAATATTTGGAATGTATTCACACATGGGTGGAAGAATTGGTGTTTTAACTATTCTAGAAGGAAATAATGTCGATGTAGCAAAAGATATTGCTATGCATATTGCGGCTATTAATCCTCGTTATATTAATATTTCTGATGTTGATAGTGAAGTATTAGAAAAAGAAAAACATATTATTAAAGAACAAGCTATTAATGAAGGTAAACCTAAAGAAATAGCAGAAAAAATGGTTATTGGAAGAATTAATAAATTTTATAAAGAAATTTGTTTATATGAACAAGAATTTGTTAAAAATCCTGATATTACTGTTAAAGAATATTTAAAACAAAATAATATGAATATTGTTTCAATGGTTCGTTATGAAGTAGGCGAAGGAATAGAAAAAAGGGTTGATGATTTTGCTAGTGAAGTAATGAATCAAGTAAAAGGTAATTAATTATGAAGAAGAAAGTAGTAATATTCCTATTGGTATTTTCTTGCTTTTTAGCGGGTTGTACCGTAAAACCTATTGATTCAATTAATAAAGATGCAATTAACTTTGCTAAAGAATATGATATTTCCGAAAAAAATCCTTTTAAATATAAAACAGATAAAGAAATAATTAAAATATTAACAGAAGGAACAGGTATTATTTATTTTGGTTTTCCTGAATGCCCTTGGTGTAAAGGAATGATGAAAGAATTTAATAATGCTCTTAATGAAAAAAAAGTAAAAGAAGCGTTTTATTTTAACCCAATGAAAATAAGAAGCGAAAATACAAAAGAATATAAAGAAATAGTAAGATTATTAGATAAGTATTTAGCTAATGATAAAGATGGAAATAAAAGACTTTATGTTCCAGAAGTTGTCATTGTTAAAAATGGAGAAATATTAGGAAATAATTTAGAATTAAGTAAAATAAATAATATTTCTGGTAATACTGAAGAATATTTTACAGAAACTAAAAACAAAGAAATTAAACAATCATTTATTGATATGATTGAAAAATTATATTCAACTGATTGTCATAAATGCTAATAAAAAAACAAAGTAATATTTAAATTTACTTTGTTTTTTTATGTTTTTGTCAGTGCTAAACAATATTAATTTATAATCCTTCATAAAAAAATTAATCTTTAATATTTAAAAAAAGATTAATCCGCTTATAAATGATAATACCATTATTATTAATAAAACCCATGCAACTATTTTAACAGTTTTTTTATTCATCTTATTCACCTCTACTTAATTATATAGAAAAAAAGGGACTAAATCAAGCATAAAATCACTAATAGTTAATATTATTAAATAGGAGAATAAAATGAAAAATAATAAAGTGGCAGGAGATGTAGTTATTAAGAATAAGAAAATGTATTTATTTTTACTTGGAATAACAATAATAGGAATTATTAGTGGAATGATTTTTATATCAATAATATCAAAAAGTGATAAAATATTAGTAATTAATAAATTAACAACTTTTTTTACTAATATTAAAAACAATACAAATATATCTTATATAGATGCATTAATTAATAGTGTTATTACTAATATATCTTATATTGCTATTGTATGGTTATTAGGAATATCAATAGTAGGAAGCATAGGTGTTATATTTTTATTGTACTTAAAAGGGTTTGTTTTAGGATTTTCTATTTCTTCAATTATATCAGTATATAAGTTTAAAGGAATATTAGGAACTTTTGTATACATATTTCCCCATCAATTAATAGGCATTATCTTAAGCATTTTATTGTCATTTTATTCAATTAATTTTTCAATAAAATTATTTAGATATTTATTTTTAAAACATGATATTAATTTTAAATTAATAATGCATAAATATATAAAGATATTATTAATTATTTTAGGATGTTTTATTATTTTATCATTATTTGAAGTATTTATTTCACCATTTTTTATTAAACTTTTTACAAAACTAATATAATAAGCTATAATGTATTTGGTGATAAAAGTGAAAAAAGTAATTATAGGAATGAGTGGAGGAGTAGATTCTTCCGTAGCAGCTATTTTATTATTAAAAGAAGGATATAATGTTGAAGGATTATTTATGAGAAATTGGGATAGTTCTATTAATAATGATATATTAGGCAATCCAGATTTAAATAATAATATATGTCCACAAGAACAAGATTATAATGATGCTTTAGAAGTTTGTAATAAATTAGGAATTAAACTTCATCGTATTGATTTTGTAAAAGAATATTGGGATAATGTTTTTACTTATTTTTTAAATGAATTAAAATTAGGAAGAACACCTAATCCAGATATTATGTGTAATAAATATATTAAATTTGATGCATTTATTAAAGAAGCAAAGAAGTTAGGGGCCGATTATATAGCAACAGGGCATTATGCTAAAATGGAAGATGGATATTTAAAAAGAGGAATAGATACAAATAAAGATCAAAGTTATTTCTTATCACAATTATCTAAAGAACAATTAAAAGATGTTTTATTTCCAGTTGGTAATTTAATTAAGCCAGAAGTTAGAAAAATAGCTTTAGAGTATAATTTAATAACTGCTAAGAAGAAAGATTCAACGGGAATTTGTTTTATTGGTGAAAGAAATTTTAAAAAGTTTTTAGAAAATTATTTGCCTAATAAAGAAGGAGATATTGTCGATATAGACACTTTAAAAGTAATAGGTAAACATAATGGTTTAATGTATTATACAATAGGGCAAAGAAGAGGTTTAGATATCGGGGGAAATGATAATAGATTATTTGTAGTAGGAAAGGATTTACCTAAAAACATCCTTTATGTATCCTTAGGTGATGATAATAAGTATTTGATATCTAATAGTTGTATAATAGATAATATCAATTTTAATTGTGATTTAAGGCCAAATAAGTGCACAGCTAAATTTAGATATAGGGGAGAAGATTATCCTGTTGAACTTACTTATTTAGATAAAGAGATAATAGTTAGTTATGAAGGAGTAAAAGCTGTTACACCAGGTCAAGCATGTGTATTTTATGATAAAGATATATGTTTAGGTGGAGGAATAATAAAAGAAGTAAGATTTGATAATCAAAAATTATGGTATTTGTTGTAAAGCCATTTTTTTTGAT
>JAVWBB010000021.1:0-15793 GCA_036649735.1 Bacilli bacterium | reverse complement strand
TACTATATCTTTATTCTAACATAATTATTAAAAAAGAGGAAATAGATTTTAATTAAATTATTTTTAAATTTTCTTTTATTTTTTAATATAAATATCAAGACACTTTATCAAATGCTTTAGCTTTAAGAATAAAATTTCTAATAATTGGAGATTATAAATAACTAACTTTTATTATTTATTATTAAAGAATCTATAGGCATCTTTACACATATCTTCTAAACTTCTTTTTGCTTCCCAACCTAATTGTTTTTTAGCATAAGTGTAGTCAGCATAACATGCAGCTACATCGCCACTTCTTCTGTCTACTATTTTATAAGGAATTTTCACATTATTCATTTTAGAAAAAGTATTAATTAAATCCAAGACACTATATCCATGCCCAGTTCCTAGATTATAAATACCAACTTCTGACGTTTTTGTAACTCTTTCTATTGCTTTTATATGCCCTATTGCTAAATCAACAACATGAATATAATCTCTAACACCTGTTCCATCATGTGTTTCATAGTTATTACCAAAAACATTCAAACATTCTATTTCCTTATTAGCCACTTTTACAATATAAGGCATTAGATTATTAGGCATACCCTTCGGATTTTCTCCAATTAAACCACTTTCATGAGCTCCAATTGGGTTAAAGTATCTTAAAATAGCGATGCTCCAACCAGGTTCAGAAATAGCTATATCTTTTAAAATTTGTTCAATCATTAACTTTGTTGTTCCATAAGGATTAGTGGTGGATAATGGGAAGTCTTCTTTAATAGGTAATTTTTTGGGGGTACCATACACGGTCGCACTGCTAGAAAAAACCAGTTTTTTACAATTGAATTCTCTCATTACTTCACATAAGTTTAAGGTTGAATCTATGTTATTATGATAATACTTTAATGGATTTAGAACAGATTCTTCAACAGACTTATATCCAACAAAATGAATTACCGCATCTATTTTATTTTCTTTAAATACTTTAATTAAAATATTTTTATCACAAACATGCCTTCATAAAAAACAGGTTTTTTCTTTGTGATTTTTGCAATACTTTCTAATACATCCATCGATGAATTAGAAAAATCATCTATTATAATTACTTTATAATTGGCATTTAATAATTCAACAACTGTGTGACTACCAATAAATCCACAGCCTCCTGTTACTAATATTTCCATTACTTTACATCCTATCATAGCCTATATTTTTTTAACATAATTAAATGAAGTTTGACTATTTTTAATATAAATACAAATATACTTTATCATTAAAAAAAATCAACTGTTTCTCATCAAACTTATCATAATTTATATTATTAAATTTATCTTGAATTGTTTTTTCATCTAATAAAATAAATTTATAATTACTTTTATTAAAACCATTAAACGCTGATGGAATAGCCCAATCAATAGCCATTAATCTTAAATTAAATCCATTATAATTTCCCTTGTTTGAATGATAATAATAATTAACGCTGGGATCTTTCCCAAAATATATATCTTTTATTTTAATATTTTGCTTTTTCTCATAAACTACAATCTCTTCATAAATTAAATTCATCTCTTCTCTATCTTGCCTATATGTACTAATACTTAATTGCAAATTATTATTATATTGATATCCTGTATATATTAAAAACATCATAATAACTAATTGTAATATATATTTAACTGTTTTAATATTTATTTTATTATAATCAAATATAATAAAAAACATGATTATAGGTATAATTAAGCCGATAGAAGATGACATTCTAGCAGCTGAATAATTTGCCTTTGTTGACATTACTAAATTGGGTATAAATGGTAAAATAATACACACAGTTATAGTAAATATTAAATAGCCTATTTTAATTATTTTATTATCATCATTTATGTTTAATTTTACAAAAATATAAACTATAAATAAAATAAAAATAGTTAAATAAAATATTTTAGTACTAAATAATCCATAAAGATTATGCATAGTATCTTTAAACAAATTAATTGTTATACTTATATTTTTAAAAATATTTATGCCAATTGTTTTAGTCTCTATAATATTAAACAAATATGATATTACAAAAATAGAAAAATAAGTTATTAACAAAACTGTAGCATAAAACACTCCCAATAATAGCATTTCTTTAAGCATTTGTTTATAATTAATATTATCATTATTAATATATTTTAAATATATAATTATTAAACATAAAGGAATAAATAAACAAATAATTCCTTGATAACAATACATACTTGTAATCAAATATAATATTGAATACCAATATTTATGTTTTTTATAGCTAGTGAAATTCTCAATTGATTTTACAATTAAAAATATTCCTAAACACATTACGAAAGATTCCATAAATACAAATAATTCCATATTTAAAAAATTAAAGAAACACAAGAAAGAAATAATATAAATCATTATATAATTTTTTTCCTGAATTTTAGCGCGATTATTAATAACCATGTTGCCAAAAGTAATAGCAGAAATAACTAATAGTAGTCCTGATACTAGTGTCGACACTATGGATAATGTATTATAAGGTAAACAAATAAAATTAAATATTTCATAAAATAACGCGCTTATAATTCTATTTGATTTAATAAAAATAATTGCATAATCATGATAGCCACTGCTTAATAAAGGATAACTATCAAGTGCAAAATGTGGAATCAAAAAAGGAATCAAAAAAATAGTAGCTAAAATACCTAAACAAATATAAATATTTTTTTTCTTTGTAAAATCTATTTTTTTAATTAATGTTCCCATCTTTAACAACTCTCTTTCTATATAAAATAAAGTAACAAAAAAAATGACTAAATTAGCAATAGAAATAATAACACTAAAAATATTATAGACTATTCTTTTATATTTAACAATTAATTTCCCAACGCCAGTAATATACAAAATTAGATAATGGTCAATTTATAATAAAATACCATTAGTGAAAGAAATAACATTTAAAATATGAAATTAAATAGCAAAAATCATATAGCAATTTTATCCATATTCAAATAAAGTTAGTTGATATTTAAAATGCTTTTTTCATTAATTATTCATTCATTTTAAAATCTAAAATATATAAATGGGTTATAAGTTGAACTAATCAAAAATACTATAGATAATAAAAACACAACAATATAAAAAATATTTATTATAGCATTTTCAATCCTATTTTTGTTAACTTTATTTAAAATTTTACTTATTGCTGGCCCACTACCAATAATTGCTAAAATTATAAATAACGTAGAATAAATAGATGCCATATTATTAGCACAAAAAACCTTAAAATTAGTTGGATAATAAATAAACATTTTAGCAATATATTCAAAAGCAATTTCAACATTTGTAACTCTAAATAAAACCCACCCAACTATTATTAAAATCATGGCATATAGCCATCTTAATATTTTTGGTAATTTATTAATAATATTTAATAAAAAAAGTTTTTCTATTACTAAAATAAATCCAAAATATAAGCCCCATAATATAAAGTTCCAACTAGCTCCATGCCACATACCAGTTAAAAACCACACTATAAAAATATTGAAAAACCATTTAATTTTAGAAACTCTATTACCTCCTAATGGGATATATAAATAATCTCTAAAAAAAGTAGATAAAGAAATATGCCAGCGATGCCAAAATTCGCTAATACTTTTTGATATATATGGATAATTGAAATTTTCTAAAAAAGTAAAACCAAACATTTTTCCTAAACCAATAGCCATATCTGAATACCCAGAAAAATCAAAATATATTTGAAATGTATAAGCAATAGCACCAATCCATAATAAAATTGTCCCAATTTCTGGATTATATTTTCCAAATACTGCATCAGCGAGTAATGCCATTTGATTTGCAATAATAACTTTTTTTGCTAATCCAATAATAAATCTTTTAAATCCTTCCACAAATAAAGTTAAAGTAACTTTTCTATTATTTATTTCTTTTTCAATTGTTTGATATCTAACAATAGGGCCTGCTATTAATTGAGGGAATAAAGACACATACATTGTAAGAGAAATAAAATTACTTTGAAAATCAACTTTTCCTTTATAAACATCTACTAAATAAGAAATAATTTGAAATGTGTAAAAACTAATTCCAATAGGAAGAACTAAATTTAACAAAGGAATGTTTAAATGAAATACCCAATTAAAATTAGTAATTATAAAATTGCTATATTTAAAATACAATAACGCCAACATACTAATAATTATTGATGATATTAATAATATTTTTGCAATTTTGATATTACCATTTTTTAAATTTTTTGAAATGTACTTAGAATGAAAATACGCGCTAGTAATAGAAAGTAACATCAAAAAAACATATACAGGCTCTCCCCAAGCATAAAAACCTAAACTAAATAAACACAAAATAATATTTTTATAAGTTTTATTTTTACATATAAAATATAAAAATAATAATATTGGTAAATATAAAAATAAAAATGTAGTACTACTAAAAACCATAGTTACCCTCCTATTTTAAATTCTGGTGCTGCATAAAAAATTGTATCACCAATAAATAAAACATTTTTGATATTATTTTTTTTAACATAATTTGTTAAATTAAATGAATTTGTGTACCTCAAATCAATTTTATATGTTTTGTTATAGTGTGAAGCAAGTAAACGATTAATCGCATTAGAAAATGAACTAGATATTATTAAAAGATTTTCTTTTTTAGGATTATCAAAATCATAAATTAATTCTAGGTAGTCTGCTCCATAAAAGATTCCATAATGATTAATGCCTTCTATACTATTGTTTTCTTTTATCTCATTATTAAAATATTTATCTTCATTTCCATAATTCTTTATACTCCCATCTATCATAGTTGTAAATGGTTTAGTTTTAATGTCGTAAGCACAAAAATTTTCTTTTACTGAAAAATCACCCACTAAGCGCGCTCTAGATCCTTGAAATATTAAATTATCAAAACATCTTTTATTAAGGGGCTTTAATATCTCATCTTCACTCATCATATGTATAATATCAACATATCCTTGATAACTACCCTTATAATTCCAATGATGATCTGTCTTGTACCAATAATCCTTATATTGTTCGTAATCACTTATTAATAACCTAGAACTAGTAGCATTTAAATTATTATTAATAAAATTAAATATCTTTGAATTATTTTTGCTATTACTAAAATCATTAGAATAATCACTTTCAATAAAGTAATTATAAAATTTAACATCCGCATTTTTAGCAATAATATTATTATAATTATTTAGCTTATCTACAATTGAGGCTTTAACATCTTTTATATTTTCGCCCTTATACATCATATAATTATCACAGTTATAATTATACAAATCATTTCCCAAAGAAACATAATTATTCACACACATATCTTTGCTTAAAAATTTTTCTTTAAACTGGTTATTTATATAGTTTTTAGAATCATTGTAAATCTTCTTTATTTCTTCAGCAAAAATAAAATTATCATTAGCAAATTCATCGACATTTTTTTGAAAAAAGCCATTTTTAATTGATGACAATGAAAAAGTAGGAAATGATGCTAATTTTTTATTTTCTAGTATCGATACTTCCTTATTATTTGTAAATATATAAAACAATGGTATAAATAAAGTTAAAATAATAAATACCAAAAAAAATTGATTAGATTTAATGCTTTTATTTTTTAATCTTTTAATTTTATAAAATAAATTAGCAGTAAATTTAGAAAATGTTAATAAATAAATACCTTTTAAACTAGTATAAAAATAACTATTAAACCTATATTTAGGAAATTGTTCTTTAACATTTTTAATCGCTACTTTTATCCCTTTTTTAAATTTATTTGTGTCATTAAAGTTAGTCATTCCCTTAACCATAACAGCATATATATATCTCACATAAGCATATTCTAATTCTTTATGATACAAATTAAATTTATTAGCCTTTTTATAATACTCAACAACACCATTAAAATTTGATATATAATCAAATATATTATCATTAAAGGTACTTGTAATTGCATTTTCTCTTTGTAAATAATTATATAGTGCTTCATTAACCACTCCAATAGTAGATATCACTAAATACAAGCGATAAGTAAATTCTACGTCCTCATATAAAACGTTGTTTTTGAATAGAATTTTATCAAATATAGTTTTTTTATATATTTTATTACATGCTGTTGGAAATATATTTACCATGCTCTTTTTTAAATTTTTAACAGTCAAAATATCTTTTTTTATATTTGATAAAACTGTTTTTTTACGGTTAGGATAAATATAATTAACATTACAAACAACCACATCAAAATCATTTGTTTTTGCTTTATTATACATTTTTTCTAACATGTTTAATTCTATCCAATCATCACTATCAATAAAAGATATATATTCACCTTTAGCATATTTAATTCCTAAATTACGCGTTTTAGATAAACCCTCATTTTTTTTATCAAAAAAACGGATTAATTTAGGATAATTTCTAATATATTTATTAATTATTTCTACAGAATTATCTTTAGTTCCATCATTAATAACTATAATTTCATAATTATCTATTGTCTGATGTACTAATGAATTTAAGCATTTATCTATATATTTTTCAACATTGTATACAGGTACTATTACACTTATTTTCAAATTAATCACCTACTTTCTTCTTAAACGATTTTGTTAATATTAATCCACCAATAAATCCCAAAATTAATGTAATTACTAACTGATCTAGCACACTACCACTAAAAAACGATAACACACAAGCTAATGATAATGAAAAGCAGTAAACTACTGTATCAAACTGTAGTTTTTCTTTATACTTAAATATTAATATACCACCTGCGATAATTAATAATAATAAATATGGATAAACTAATAAAGATGATCCAATTATACCTAATGTATAAAAATGAACTATAAAATCTTTTTCTAAATATAAACCAGCATTTCTAAATCTAGAAAAACTCATCCCAAAATATTTATCATTAGCATTATCATTTAATTTATAAATGTGTTTTGTTATTAATTGCTCTATTTGCCTACTGTCACTTCTACTAGAATATGGCATTGATACAACATCATACCAAAACATTGGATCTTGATGATAATTGTAAATTTCTTCAACAAAAATTTTAGGCAAGAAATAACAACTATAATATTGACCTATAAAATTTTCGACTAATTCTTTTGCATTATAAGAAAGTCCTTCATATTTAATCATATCATCTATTTTTTCTTTTTCCAACACTAACTTGTTTTCCATTGCTTCTGCTTTGTCTTTATAATAATCAGCAAAATATCTGTTTTGTATAGGTGCATATTGTAAAGTAATGCCACATAAACATCCTACAATTAAAAAATATAAAATAATATTTTTATCAAACTTATATGTTTTTTTAACAACTGTAAAAAATAAATATATTATTATCATTACAAACAAAGTAGCAATCCATGTATAAGATGACACTCTAGAACCAATCATAATTAAAGCAATAATTTGCAAAAATACAACAATCTTACTATAAATATTTTTTTTAGTTATTGCAAAAAAACAAGTGATTGGTAATAATATATTTAATAGCGTTCCCATTTGATTAGCTGAATTAAATATACCACGTGAAGATAATTCAACATTAGTAAAATATTTATTAGCACCCATAAACCATTCAAAAATATTTGTTTTAATTAAAACATCGTTTGTAGAATATGAAGAAATTGATAAACATAATATATTTGTTATAATAATAGTGGCAGAAATCATAATAGTAATAGTAAAAACAACTTTTTTTACATCTTCTTTTGTTATTTTCAAATGATATGTAATAAAAGCAATTATAAGTGGTAATAGCATTCTTATAATATAAAACAATTCTGTAATAATTGAAAAACTGTAATTAGATGGTATTTTTGATGAAATATTTAATACATTTATATAATGTAAATATAAATACACCAATAGAATAACTATATATAAACTGAAGAGCAGATATTTTTTAGTATATTTAATACTAATAACTATCAACAAAAAGAGTATCCCTATCACTACAATTCTAATTATTGTGGATGGTGAAAATCCAATAATGCTAGTAACTCTTTTTTCAAAAAAAATATATATATCTAAAATTGGCTGTATCATTAAAAATATAAGCAATATTTTTTTAATATTGATTCTGTTTAAAAACTTCATTTTATCATCATTCCTTTTTTTACTAACTCAAAATTTTATTTATTTGCTCCATTATTATATCATTTTTATATTTATAATTTATCAATTGTTTTTTCATATTTAAAATTTTATCTGGATTATTTATCAAATTTAATATGCCACTATATAATCCCTTTATTGAATTTTCTACAATTATGCCATTTTTATTATCATCTATCATTTCATGTGCACTAGCAATAGTAGTACACAAAACTGGTACTCCAATTATAAAAGATTCTATTAATACAAGTGGATAGGCTTCTGAAATTGATGACATTATAAAACAATCACTATTTTTAATATATCGATATGGAGGAATCTTTTTTCCTAAAAATATAACATACTTATTTAAATCATATTCTTTAACTAATTTAACTAATTCTTCTTTATATTCACCATCGCCTATTAAAGTTAATCGTATTTTTTCTATTAACCCATCTTTTTTTATTAAATTTAGTGCTTTAATTAACACTTGATAGCCCTTAATATAACTTAATCTCCCTACAGATAAAAATTTAATATACTTAGTTGGTTTATATTTAATATTTTTAATCACTTTGTTTATTTTATTTTCATCAATTATATTATTAATAATAATACTATTTTGGCAATTGTAAATACTATTAAAATTATTATCAATACTTTTTGATAACGTAATATTTATATCGTATTCTTTTAATATTTTTGTTAATAAACGGCGATATTTTTTACCTGGATCATTAACCTTGCAATCGCAATGAATCCAATTGATTTTCTTTTTAGAAAAACCATAATATGTAAAAAATGTGCAAAATCCATACTTAAATGCTACTTCAATATCGTAAACCTCATTAAACATTTTATGTCTTTCTTTAATTATTCTATTTTTAATTAAACCTGTTTTCATTAAAAATATAAGATATAATTTTCTTAATATTTTTAACCATAATTTACTTTTTAACAGGTCAATTAAATTTTCATCGATTATATCAAAAAAAGGTGTTCCATAAATAATGTTAACATTATGTGGTATATTTTTTAAACAATTACCAGAATTATGTAAAATAAGAACATCTATTGTTTTATTTGAATAGTCCAAATGATTCAGTAAATCCTGTAAAACAGTGCTGACACCACCAATTTTATTTTCATCTACTACAAATAATATTTTTTTCATATTACCTACTTCTAATTATTTTTTTGATAATAATAATTTGATTATAATATATCAAATTACAAAATAATTTATATTTCCAATCTCTCAATTTAAAATATTTATTTTTATAAAATCTTGGATATTTTTCTTTAATTAATTTTCTTATGTTTTGTAAATCTTCATGTCCTTCTCGATAATTTAAAAATCTTAAAGAAGCACCATGTAATAAATGCTCAATAAAAATAAATTCTATTTCTTCTTTAAAATTATCATATTTTTTACTTTCTATAAATACTTTTTCTAAAAAGTCCAAGGCATAAAATATATCATTCAATTTCTGACTATATTTATTAAATCTCATTGTTGAATTATCATGAATAACGTAATAATATAAGAATTCATTTAGATGGCAAATTTTATTTGTATAACAAACCAAAGTAGGAATAACTGCTAAATCTTCATATATTTTGCCTTCTAAAAACCTAACATTATTTTCACTAAAAAGTTTTCTTCTAAATATCTTGTTGCAAGGACTTGGATCAGATATTACATAATTTGTGACTTCATTCAATGACAAATTTTCATAAGAAATATGTTCTTCTTCATTTTCATTTGTTAATTTTACTATATCAAATACAACAATATCAGCTCTTTCTGAAACAGCTTTTTCATATGCTTTAGCTAATGTTTTTATATTTATATAATCATCACTATCTATAAATGATAAAAATTCTCCACTTGCCTTACTAACACCTAAATTCCTAGCACTAGCTTGCCCACCATTTTCCTTTTTCAAGTATAATATATGCCTATATTGTTTACAATAATCTTTACATATATCTTCTGAATTATCGCTACTTCCATCATTCACTAAAATTATTTGAATCTCATTTAATGTTTGTTTAACTAAAGAGTCTAAACATTTAGATAAATATTTTTCACTGTTATATATAGGTACAATTACACTCACTTTAATTTTTTTCATGATTTACCTCATCAAATAAATCATACCATTTTTTAACTATATTTTCTATATAATATTCTTTAGCATACTCTTTAGCATTTTCCCCTAATTTTTTTCTAAAATTATAATTAGTTAATAATTCTATTAATTTGTTCTCATACTCTTTTTTATTATCATCATTAATAATTACCCCTGTTATATTATTTTTTATGCTTTGATTAACCGAATTTCCAAAGTTAAAAGATAAAACTGGTACTCCACATTCATAAGCTTCAAATATTACCATTGACAATCCCTCATAAGAAGAAGTTATTAGCAATAATGATGATTCTTTTAAAACATCCTTCACATTATTGGTAGGTCCCATTAGCTTAATTTGTTTATTTGTTAGAATTATTTCTTTGCTTTTAGCATTTATATTCCCGCTTCCATATATTTCCAAACTCCAATCAGGAACAGCTTGTTTAATATTATTAAATATATCCACTAATAAATCTACTCGTTTTTCAGGAGAAATTCTCCCTATAAACACTGCTTTTTTATTTTTTAAATTTGATATTTTATCACATTTAATTCTAATTGGATTAGTTATATAAATATTATTGTTAAAACCCAGCTCTTTTGCCAAATCAACCGTAGATTCTGCTATCCATATAAACCCTTTTATTAATTTGTTATATTTAAATAAAAAATTAGTAATTTTTTTGTTTTCTAAATAAAATTTAAATCCAGAATGCATATGACAAAATGTTTTAGATAACATTTCTTTTGGTACTGATTTTAAAAGTAATGGATTTGAAGCAATTATAATATCCGGTGTTTCCCCTTTTATAGTTGTCATTAATAATTTATTATCTATTTTTATACTATTATAATGCTTTTTTATTTGCTTTAAATCTTTAAAAAAAGATTTAAAATTTAAGCCGAATATTTTTTTTATCATTTCTTTTTTAGAAGGCATTTGCGTATCAACATTTTGGCTAACTACAATTTTATTTACTCTCCTATCATAATCAATATATTGATTATTACCGGTATACCACTTACAAGCGATAGTAACATCATAATTATCTTTAACAAATTCATTTGCTAACATTTGATTTACAAACTCTGCCCCTCCATACACATCGGCACAATTTTGTAAAAATAATATTTTCATTTTAAATATCCTTTCTTAAAAGTTAATAATACTTTTTTTTAAGTCATTACTTTTCTTCAATTATTTTGCTTAATAATTTTATATATTTATTATTATTAACTTCAATATTGTTACCTATTTTAACTTTAAATTTACATTGAATAATATTTTTCATCGCAGCTACTAGTTCATCAACATCCAAATTAATCACTAATCCATAATTTGTTACTATATCTATCATTGCATCAGACACATTTGTAGTGATTATTGGAAGTTTTAAAATAATAGCTTCATTATAAACTACTGGATATCCTTCATATAAGGAAGTTAAAATAAAACAATCCGAAATTTTAAAATAAGGAAAAGGATTATTAGTTGGTAAAATAAAATAAATATTTTCTATTAAATTATATTTATTAATTAAGTCTATATAATAATCCTTGTCTTGCCCATCCCCTAAAAGTAAAATTTTAAATGCATAATTTTGTTTTTTTAATATATTACATGCTTCAATTATATAAGAAATTTTTTTTTCTTTTTCATCAAATCTACCAGCAAAAATAAATGTTGTTATTTTTGACTTTTTTAAACTAATTGGAACTTCACTCAATTTTTTTACATTATCAATATTAACAATATTTTTTAATAGTTTAAATGAATCAGCATTGTCTTGAAAAAGTTTCTTTAAACTACTTGTCGTTCTTTGTGAAACACAAAAAATATTTTTATAATCAAGAATACTATATTTTTCCATAAAATCATAAATATTAATATTATTATATTTACAATAATCAACTAAATCAGTATGTATCCAAATAGCATTGTTTTTTGAAGCAAGTTTTGCAATTAAAGAAGAATGAACACAATAAGTAAAATAGCATCCTGAAAAATCAAACTTATTTTTGTAAAGCAAAATAAATTTTAATAGTTTTAATCTATTAATAATTTTAGATATTAATACGATTTTAAATTTATTAATATTATAATTAATTATGTGGACATCATTAGGCAAAGCATCTAAAAATACCCCTTCTTTTCTTTGTAAAACAACTGTTACATCATATTTTGCAAAATCTAATCTTTTTACCATATTTAAAAAACTAGTAGGAATTCCCCCTATTGATAAATCATATAAGGTAAATAATATTTTTTTTTTCATAACTATCTCTTCTTTCTAAAGGTACGACATAATCTATCAAAAAATCCTACATTATTTGTTAATTTATATAAGATACTAACTGTTATAAAACTAATTATTCCCAATAGACAAGAATTACTAAACCAAGAAAATAAATCATCATAAACTAAATTCTTATTAACAAAATAACAAATAATAATAGAAATACTAGCAATTAATAAATATAGTAAATTGTTTAAATTATATTTAATCATTTTTTCATTGAACTGGTTTTTTATAATAACATAACTTCGTCCTATATATTCAAAAAGTATCATAGAAATTATCGTTCCTAATAAAGCACCCGCAATTCCAAAATAGTTTACCAAAACTATTGATAATATTAAATTAGAAACAGTTTCCATAATTGTAGAAGTTTTTGCTTCCTTAAATATTCTAAGAGCATTTACCATTACAGTTAATGGAATATGTATAATCATATAAAATAAAATTAAACAAAATAAAATTGCTAAAACCATTGAAGTTAGTATTTTACCTTCATACCAAATATTAATAAATGGATTTATAGAAAATAAAAGTGGGACACAAATAATCGTGCCTACATAAAATGAAAACGAATTAAATTCCATAAATACCTGATAACCTCTATTGATTTCCTTAGATAATAAATTACCAAAACTTGATTGAACAGCATAAGCAACTTTTTCGGAAAATTGTTTAATAGATTCTATAATATAATTATAGGTACTATAGATAACAACGCTTTTTAATCCCATCATTGAACTAATAATTAAAATATCTAAATTATAATCAACCATACCACTAATTTTATAAACAAGTAAATGTTTAACATCAGTCAACATAGAAAAATCTTTTTTCTTATTATTTAAATTTAAAGCATAATCTTTTTTAGATTTTAAAACAATGATTATATTTATAATTATATTTAAAACCAAATTCACTATTATTATTCCTATTAATCCAAAATTCATTAAAACAACAATTATTTCTAATATACTTTTCAAAATATTTAAAGGTTGATAAATATTATTTATTATATAATTTCTTTGATTTGCTTCAAAAATAAGTTTATTAGCAGTGGCAAAATAAGACCATATATTCATAATTAAAAACAAAATAAATGTACCTTGAATGTATATATTAGAAAAACTATTATCTTTTATCATATATGGAATAAAAAACGATAAAAATATTCCTAATATAATCATACCAAACGCAATATACTTAAAGATTATTTTTATTGCTGATAATATTTCATTTATTTTAGTATTATTATTTTCTGAAACTGGTTTATATAACCTAGTTAAACCCGCAACAGCAATGCCACCTTCTAAAAGTGACAAATAAATAAACAACTTTCCAAATAATTGGTAAAGTCCAAGAGAATCATTACCCAAATAAGTTAAAAATATTTTAATTTTAAATATTCCTAAAAACATTATTATTATTTGTGGCAAAGCATCGCTTAAAAAATTTAAGATTACTTTCTTTGTTCTCATGAATTCTCCTTTCACTATTTTTCACAATGATATAAATCTAATTTATCTAGTATTTCTTTGTCTTTTTTATCATTAAACTTTCTAGCAAAAATAGCATTTGAATTAATTATTTTATTATAATCTTGAATAGTTAATATCCTTGGCTCTTCCGGCCCTGTTTCCCAGTCAATATATCTTAATGTGTCATTGATCGTATCTTTTTTATACATTGAATTTAATACCATTGTTTGAATACATAATTCATCAGGAAATTGTACATATTTAAAATATTTCCTATATTTATAATAATTATCAACAACATAAATTGCACACTGTTTGTTTATATTAAACCAATTTGCACCACTATATGGTATGTGCTTATCAATAAATTTCCTTTCTATTTTAAAAACTTTTTGAATTTTAATAAGGATTCTATTAATTAACTTATAAATTTTATTACGTGGATTAAAATTTATTAAATTACTGCTATTTAAAATATTATGATAATATTTATATCGATTGCATCTACCATCGGTGCCCCATTTTTTATAAGGTAATTTTTGGTATTCCATATAATTCTTATTTTTATTCACATATTTCATTAAATAATTATCGGTTTTTATAAAATAATCCTGTCCAGATATAAAGAATATATAACCTATATCATAATTTAATGCTTCCTTTAACAACTCAATTGTTGCATCAACTTGAGAAATCCCAGCCCAATAAACTTTATATTTAGAAATAATCTGTAAATTTTGAACATCTCTTAATATATCTTCAAATTCTTTAATATTAGTTTTTTTATCCACATGTATAAAAAAATAACAATTAGGATTTTCAAGAGTTTTACACAATCTTCTTACTTGCATCGGATTATTATGTACGGTCATAATTATAGCATATTTCATAAATTACTTTCCTTTATGTATTTTTCAACTATCGCTGCAATTTTACCAGTTGAAGCATATTCTTTAGGCTTAAACTTTTTTAAATCGTTTAAACAACTTGCTAAATCATCTTGAGTACTTAAAATATACCCTGCTTTAGTAAAGTTATTAATAATTTGCAGTTGGTGGTCATTTGTATGTTCTTTAAATTTAGCAAGTCTTGCTACGGCAATAACTTTCTTATTATTTCTAACTCCACCAAGGATTGACCCTATTCCCCCATGTGTTATTAATAAATCACAGTCTTTATATAATTTATCCATTTCATCTTTAGGAATATAATCACTTATTTTCATATTAGGACTTTCATATTTAGTAAATCCCGCTTGAACAATTATTTCATCTTTAATATTTTTATTCTTTACTTCTTTATCGATCATTTCTAATAACCTTTTAAAACTTTTATCTTGTGTTCCTAGTGTCACTAAAATCATTAGTAAATCCACCCCCCATATACAGCTTTTGGGTAAATATCTAGCATACTTTCCCACTGAACAATAAATAAATTAGCAATTGGATAAACTAATTTCCCAGATAATGTTTTTGACATAGAATTGGCAAACGTTTCTATAAAAATGATTTTACTACCAAATAATTTTCCAATATAACACATTGGTACGGCTGTATGTGTACCAGTTGTAATTATATATTTTGGTCTTATCTTAAAATAAAAATATATACTTTTCAAAATATTAAATGGAAAGATAAATAAATATTTTAATAAATGATCTTTCGTTCCATGGACTAAAAAACTCATTTTATATTTATTAGTTAAAGAACTTGTAAAAGGATCTTTTTCTGTTATTAAATGATAAT
>JAVWBB010000020.1:13715-15926 GCA_036649735.1 Bacilli bacterium | reverse complement strand
CCACTTAAACATGTTGAATACTCGTTAATTTGATTATTAACTATAACCCCTATTAATTCACCTTTTTGGTTTTGGTACTTAGTCTTCATATTATCATCTTCCAAATTATGATGGTCTAATAATAATATTCTTTTATTCATCTTCATAAGTTCTTTTATCTCTTTAGTATCATTTGTAGAAGCATCTGCTATTATCATAAAATCTACACAAGACTTCTTTATTGCTTTAAATACTTTTTCATCTCCTAAACCATGTTCTTTATTTTCGTGAATAAATATTTTTATCTTTTTCTTATCATGATTACATTCGTTTACTAAAAACATATATAATAATGCACTAGATGTATATCCATCTACGTCAGGGGTCAACCAAAAGCCCTATGACAGACTCTTTATCCAATTCTGATACGATTAATTCAACTGCTTCTTTCATATTTGCTATTTTATATGGACTTTCCACATATTCAACAGTAGGATTAATTAAAAAACTACAATCTTCTTTTGTTAAATCTCTATTCGCCAACACTATATCTTTTAAACTTTTTCCAAAAGTATTCTTTGTTTTAATATTATATTTCATTTAATTATTCTCCCTTTTTATAAAACTTTTACATCTGTAATGTCATCCAATTTTATTGTAACAATATCTGATTCAAAATCTCTACTACAATCTAATTTAATCCTATTTGTATTCCTATCTAACTCCATGCCTTTAATCACACCTAGATGTGTTCTATTTCCTAAAATTACGTCACATACCTTTATTTCAATTTTATCTCCGATTCTCAAATATTCAACTTGATTTTCTTCTTGATATATAATCGCTTTGTCAAATTTCATAATCTTATCTCCTTCAATATTTATTTATGGTTTAAAGCCAAGATAAACCTATTAATACACCCCATATCAATAATCCTTTTAATGTTTTTTCAGTAGAAAACATACCCATATCTTGACCTTCTTTTTGTTTTGCTAACATAACACACATTAAAGCTAACACCCCTATCATTATTTTTGCACTTAAACCTATTATACTTAACATAATCATATCTCCTTTAAATTTATAGTTTTCAATCTTTCTAACCCAATATTAAAATATTTCTCATCAATTTCAGTTGCCAAATATCTTCTATTTAACTCACAACAAGCTATAGGAACTGACCCAACCCCACAAAATGGGTCGTATACTAATTCATTTTCGTTACTACTATTATCAATTAGTATTTTCATTAATTCTATTGGCTTTTCAGTGTCATGTAAATTATTCCCATTTTCATCTTTGGTTTTTTTATTAGGAACACTTAATATATCAGAAGTTCCACAATTGTTTATTTTTTTATGTTTTCCTTTTCTAAAAAATAAGATATATTCAAATTGAGACATATAACACTGACCCATTATTTTATTGCCTTTATTCCATATTAGTGACTTTATAAAATGAAAACCACTTTCAGTAGATGTATTTATCATTTCTTGCAAATTAACATGATTGGTCATTATATAACAATGCGACCCATCTTTTAATATTCTATATAATTCGGGAATAAATTCTTTTGGTTTTATACTATTATATTTAAATCCACCTTTCCCATTTGAAAAATCTTCCTTCTTACACATTCCACCACTATTTCCTATGCCACCTCTTTTGGTAGTTTTATAAGGTGGGTCTGTAACTATTAAATCCACACTATCATCTTCCAATGTTTTCATAAATTCAATAGCACATCCATTAATCAACCTACTCTCCATAACACTCCTCCTAATATTATTATTAAAATTTTATCTAATATATTATATGGTTATTATTATTCTAAGTCAATGAAATTTTTAGATTTTTTTAATAATATTTCAAAAATATATTTTTCACAATCAATTGGGGCATCCTTTTTATCTAAATATTCTTGCTCCCAATCCCTAATAATATAACATTCAAATCCAAAATTTATTATTCTTTCTCCGAGTTTATCAAGTTTTTTTCTCCATCTACCATTATCTTCTTCCAAGTCTTCATTGTCAAAAGCTAAATATATTCTTTTACAACCATTTTGTTTTAATATGTTTAATTGATAGTCGCTTATACTTGACCCACCTAATGCCCCACTAGGATTTTCAGAATATATACTATCCATTTTTAATACTGATTTCTCAGACTCCCAAAGTATACATTTTTCTGATTCTCTAATCACATCTTTATTTATATGAATACCATATA
>JAVWBB010000020.1:0-13615 GCA_036649735.1 Bacilli bacterium | reverse complement strand
AACGACATACTTCCACAGTTATTATAACAAAAAAAATGTTTACTATCTTTATATAAATATAATTTAAAACTTCCTTCATTGTGAGATTTATGACAGTCAGTTCTAAAATGATATGCCTCCGAATCTAAATCTTCTCCCATTTCTATTCCATAATATTCAGTCAATAATTTAACTATTCCATCTAAACTTATTTTATTTAACAATTCTTTTGAGTTCATCTACATTTATTTATCTCCTTTCAAAATCATATACTTTATATATATAATACATATATTCTTGTATATTCATGTTGTATAAAAATAAGATAGAGAATCAACTCTATCTTATTAACTATACTATGCGAAAAGAGTTACTGATTCATATATTCTCATAAAATCATCTAAAGTCATAACCTCTTTGTCTATTAATTCTTTAGATAGTGCATCTAATAAAATACGATTTTCCTCTAATATCTCTACAGCCTTCTTGTAACATTCTCCTAATATTTCATTTACTTTTTTAAATACTTTCTCTTGCATGAATATTGATTTCATATCTATACTAGCCAATCCAAATTCATCATACATACCTAATTTAGTTACCATATATTCTGCCATAGCAGTAGCATGTTCAATATCATTGTGACATCCTCCCGTAACTTTACCAAATTTAACTTCTTCTCCCGCTCTTCCACCAAGACTTACAATTATATCATTTAGCATTTCTTCTTTAGTTTCTAAATATCTATCATCTTCATCTTCTTCGGCATAGAAACAATATCCTAATGTATCACCAGTTGTAGGTAGTATTGATATTTTTTGTATCTTCTCTGATTTTAACATATAAGTAAGTATAGCATGTGAAATTTCGTGATATGATACTATTTCCTTATCTCTTTCATTTAATTTCTTAGTTTCGGATTTTAATCCCGTAACTTCTCTTTCAAAGGCATCTTCTAATTCTGTTTGAGTTATCTCATCTAATCCTCTTCTTACTGCTAATATACCAGCTTGATTCATTATATTAGCTATTGTTCCACCATTAAATCCACTTAAATTTCTAGCTATTTTAGATAAATCACAACTTTTATCCATTGGTTTATTTCTAGCATTAACTTCTAATATTCCTTTTCTTGTTTCAAAATCGGGATTTGTTATGTGTATTTTTTTACTCATTCTTCTCAATACTGCATCATCTATTGTTTTAGGTAAGTTTGTTGCAAATATTACTATTATGTCATCAGTAGTTTTGAATCCGTCCAATTGATTTAGTAGTTCCGATGTACCACTTTCTCTTTCACTTTGGTCGGATTCTCCAGTTCTTTGTCTACAAATCTGTTCTGCTTCGTCTATAAATATTATAGAAGGTGCGAATCGTCTAGCCTCTTCAAATAGTGTTTTAACGTTCTTTGCAGTTTGCCCAACATATTTATCACTAAATTCACCACTAGCTTGAAATAATGGGTAATCTAATTCAGTTGATATAGCTTTTGCTATAAGAGTTTTCCCACTTCCAGCAGACCCACTTAGTAATATATTATTCATCTTAGTTGTAACACCCATTTTTTTATATTTTTCTTTTTCTTTGAACATTGATATAGCTTCGTTTACTTCCATTTTAACTTCTTTTAATCCAGCTATATCATCAAACTTAACATCGCTAGGTTCTACGTAATATTTACATTTTTTTAATTCACTACCACTTGGCTTTAACGATGAATCTTTAGTAACAGTTTTATTATTATCATTTAATAAATCAAAACCATTTTCTTTAATTTGACTTATTAAATCATCGAATGCAGTATTCACCATATCTGCTTCTTTTTTATCGGTTGTGTTATTTAAAGCATTATTTCTTAGTTCATCTTTTTTTATATTTATTGTTAATATAGCCATATCTTCATAATTTACAGAGACTTTAATCGCTAATTGTAACACATCTTCTGATTCTTCATCCGTTTCTATTAATAATATTTTTACTTTTGCTTCACTTATAGGCATTGCTAAATTATCCAATTCATTAACAACCATATAGTAACCTTTTACATAAGTATTAAATTTATTAGAGCCATCTTCAAATCTTATATTTACTAAATATTTTTTTAAACCGTTCCTTACTTCTCTCTCAATAATTCTTTTGCTTTTTCTCATTCCCACGATTAAACCCTCCAATATTTTCATATATATTTTATATTTATTTATACTTATATTATATACTTATCTTTATTATGTGTCAACCATTATTTAGAAAATATAAAAATCCCTTCTCTTTTAGTGATATCCGTATTATGACCTACTCCTCTTCTAGTTTTTAAGTTCATATAAACTTGTTCTTTAAACTCAAACCCTTCTTCTTCACATACTTTAATCCATTTATCAACAAGTTTATAAACTTTTCCTCTAAATTTAAAATCTGCTATATTTACTGCCAACAATCCATCGTCTTTTAACATATTGTATATATTTATAACAGTAGGTCTAATAAAACCTTCTACCCATGAGTCTATATCTTTAAATTTATTATAACATTGAGTTGGTTCACTTGAATATACTTCAAGATTATAATAAGGAGGAGAACTAAACGCAAAATCAATTGATTTTTCTTTATATTTAAAATCCTCGCTACAATCATTATATATTTCAAATCTTTTCTTATTATCTATATTTTCTATATATTGTCCTAGACTCAACAATCCATCATAAGTCTCCAAACATGGCTCTGTTGTTATATAGGTATAATTATTCTCACTAGATAATGCTCCTAACATTCTTCCACCAAATCCACCACAGAAATCATATATTACTCCATCTTCTTTAACATATGTTTCATATAATGACTTAGCATTCATTGGCTTATAATTGGTTGCTACAGTCCCACCTATCAATTCCATAGCACTTCTTACATTTGATGGTGTAACTCCATTTTTTATACTAAAACAAAGTTTAATGGCTCTTTTTAATAAATGGTCATCATAGAATTTTTTATACATAGTCCTACTATTCTCACCTTCACATTTAACACTATGAAGATTAGGAAATAAAAATTTACATAAAGAAGAGCCTTGATTATATTTTAAATCCAAAACATTGTCTTCTATTTTGGGAACTTGTTTATCATAACATTTCTTAATTTCATTTAATACTCCACTTTCATTATAGTAAGTTATTGGAAATATATTCTTACCTCTGTAAATATTAAACACTTCATCAATAAGTCTTGACTGTTCATCTTCACTCTTACATTTAAATCCTTCTGTTTTATAAGATTTTAATATATCTTCTACATCTTCATATCCATTGCTTTGTTTTATATCACTTTTATAATTCCATTCATTTCCCACGATTAAACCCTCCAATATTTTCATATATATTTTATATTTATTTATACTTATATTATATACTTATTCTTATTCTATGTCAACCATTATTTAAGTAGTTTTTCTGCCATATTCATAAAGTCATTACAAATCCTATCTGCTATTTCATTCTTGTTATCTTCGCCACCCATATGACCTTTTACCCAATGAAATTTAATATTACCAAATCTACTAACTAAATTGTCTAATTCAATCCACAATTCTTTATTTTTAACATCTTTCTTTTGACTAGTCTTCCAATTATTCCTTTTCCAACTTTCTAGCCATCCACCTTTTTCTATCCCTTGTTTAACATACTTAGAATCTAAGTAAGCATTTATTTCAATATCCAAATCATTAATAGCTTTAAATCCACATATAGCACCATTTAACTCCATTATATTATTAGTTGTTCCATAAGCATAATCCCCAATTTCTTTTTTAGCAATGACATCTTCATCAACTATATATTCTAAATAACATCCGTATCCACCTACTGCATTCTCTTTTCCATTCCCTCTACATCCACCATCAACCGTCAGAGTATAAATTAATATATCTTGACATTGGCATCACATCCTTTCTATTTCTTAGTTATAATTATATTATAATTATCTTTTATATATTCTACCATACAATCATTGATATATTCGTAATCATAATATTTACATCTATTGTAATTTTTATCTACACAGAAGCATTTTGTTTCGTCACAATCATCAGTTTCAAAATACTTACAATCTTTACATTCTACATTTCCATAAGAATCGCAAAACTTATTAAATTCTTCAATAGCTATTTTTAACATAATTTATTTACCCCTCTCCATATTTTTACACATTTTCAATACTTCGCAAAGACTATAATCATCCTTATCCTCATATTGGTAATATGTTCCGTTAACCCCTTAATCACAAAATTCTTCAAATTCACATTTTTCACAATCAGTTTTATCTAAAACATGTATTAAATCATCAAATAGTTTCATATTTATATCCTCCTATATTTATGTATCTATATTTATATTATATTACTATAATTGTTTTATGTCAATAGTAAACTTATATATTTGTTAATTTACCATCGACATAAAATTTGTTATATCCATATTATTACTTATCTATTTTATTAGCTATACCAACACATTTAGGACAAGAGTACCATTCTTTAAATCTTTTATCATATACTTCATGAGTTCCATCACAACAAGTTGGCTTAACATTCATATCATTTCCTTTTGGATATTTTTGTTCTTCAAAAGTTATTTCTACATTTTTATCTATTATATAACAATATCTATGCTTTTGACTTCTAGGCAACCACACTCCATGTTTATCTTTTGTACTTCCACATCTCTTAGGTGGATACCCCAAACCTTCTTGTATAAAATCTGTTTTTTTATTAGTCAATCCATAATATTTAAAATTACATATTTTATATATATATCCGTTGTGTAATGAATTATCTGCCAAAGATACTATTGCTTTAATATTTTTATAATTTTTACCAATTTCACTAATAGCATTTCCTAATAAAAAACTTGTAGCATTACACCCGTTTAATTGTGGATTCATAACCAATCTAGTTAATTCAAAGTATTCATTACTGTGACTATTGTCTACCCCAAACCAACTTTTTAAGGCTAAAGCTCCACCAACCACTCCAAATATAGCACTTCCCAATAATTCATTGTCAGTTTTATCAAATAATCCATATGCAACAGTATACATAAAGTCTTTTTCACCTAAATAGTGGTGTTTTTTAACTATATCTTTAGCATCTTTTTTACTTATTTCTCTTATTTCAAATATTTTTTTTGCTCTTATCTTTCTTTCTTTGAATAATTCTAAATTCTCTATATTCATATTTTATCTCCCCAATCAATTTATTTTATTAATCTGCCTATATATTATATGATTATTATTATTCTAAGTCAATCAATAACGTATATTTAAGCCATTAGCATACCCGTGCTACAATTACCACAATATCCAAATTCTATTATTCTTCCAAAATTGTCCATTTGATACAGTAGTATAAAATCACTACTGCCACTCCTATTTTTATCGTTGAACAGCATTATATATTTCTTAGATTTATCAAGATACCCTTTTGAAAACTCATTGGTTTTATCCATTCCACCATTTTGACTATTTATTATTTTAAATTTTTTACGGTTATACGTTTTTTCGTATTTATTATATTCATAATAGTATGGTTCTAAGAAACCTTTATTCTCTTCTTCTAATTCCCATGGTCGCACTCTTCTTATTAAATTAACACTGTGGGCAACGTCCAATACTTGTTTTGCGAATGCCAATTGTGACCCAGACAAATAAGACACTTTGTCCGTACTTTTTAACAATTGCATAGTCATAACCACACCATATCCATGTTTTCTCCCCCATTTATCAAGTATCTTTGAATTGTCAACCATTTCAATCATCGAATTTTCCATATCATTCGATTTAAACGTATCAACCATTAGATAATTATAGCTTTCTGTCATTCCTAATTTGTTAAACACTTTAGTTATTTTTTCAAAATTAAAGTCTTCAACACACACGAAAGACAATTTATCCTCAAATTTTTCTTTTATAAATTCATTAGCCTTTTCCATTATTTCATATTCCTCATCCGTAAGGTCAGATTCTATTAATTTTTGCCTAGTTATAGTCTTACAATGAAAAACGTTAGAACATACATATGAAATCATAAGTCTCTTTAGGTATACTGCCTCAAATTCATTTGAAACATATAGTATTTTATTTCCACTTTCAACAAGAGCCATAGCCAAATTACACAATACGGTTGATTTACCTACACCTGTTGTACTAGCTATAATATGAATACCTAACCCTCTTGATAAACCTACCATTTCTTTGTCTAAATATTTAAAACTTTGTATATATCTTTCTTCTTCATCACTCGTAGTCCAAGTCATAGCTATATCAAAATGAGCAGTATCAGATACTTCTTTATTTTTTATTTTTTCTTTTTCTTCATCTGTAAAATGAAGACTTTGTATTTTAAATTCTTGAAACTCAATGTCTATCCCAACATCTAATATTATGGATTGCATTAAACTTGAGAACTGAGTGCAATTTAAATAAGGTATGCTTTCCATAGGTGTAACTTTCCTACTACTAACTTCGTATTCTCTTTCTAAATCAAGTCCTAAACTTATATATCTTTCAATAAGTATCATTTTCTTTAAACTATCCACGTATGAGTTTATATTATCTATATTAGAATTTATATTTATTAAGTTTTGTATTCTTTCGTACCCACCATAGCTATTAAATACATCTGACAATCCATTACTACCGACAAAACCTTGAACAGATATTAAATCAACTTTCTTGACGTTTCTCGATAATTCTTGAGCCAATGAGAAGAAGAACACAGTATCATCTAAACTAAAGTGAGTTGATTTCAAATCCAAATCGCCTATTAGAGTTAAATCATTGTAAATACAACTCAATATAGCACATTCTATTTCTATTCTTTCTTGCGAAAAATCCATATTATTCTCCCTTTTTACCATTTTCGATTATATCAAAAATATTAACCGAATTATTCTTTGCATTATTTCTTTGTCGTTTTAATCTGTTCAAAATATCTTCATCTTCTTCGTGCTTCATATTTATTATATCTTCTTCTGAACAGTTTGTTATCATATTTCCACTACCACAATTACTAAAATCTTTTATTTTATTTTTTACACTAGCCGTTATATAACATATCATATTATATTCATCACTTATGAATTTATTTTCCATATTCAACTTTATATTATCTGCATTATATTTCAAACATTCATATATTTCTCTTCTAGTAAAAACTTCTTCCATTTCTTTTATCTGATTAACTTTAACTTTTGAGATTGACGTAAATCCTAAGATAAAATCGTATAATAATAAAACTTCTCTCCACAATCCCTTATTTTCTTTATCCTTATTATATTCACCCTCTGAACAATAATATGAGTTAGTAATCTTCTTCGTCTCTTCATTGGTTTTACTTACTTTATATGCTATATTTCTATCAATCTTATTTCCACATATCTTACATTTTACCATCATAATTTTTATCAACCCCATATTTAAACTTAAATCTATTCTTATAGTTATTTCTATAATTAACTCTTATTTCGATTACTTTGCCATCATTTCTTTCAACAATATAAGATTTTAAAACATCATCATTATAAAATTCTGCTAATATTTTCATACAAAACACCTCCATTTTTATTAAAAACATAGTTCAAATAAGGAGAAGAATTTCTAACATTTAACACTTTACAAGCATTTAAAAATCCTTCTTTAAGATGTGAATCAGTCAATGAATCTAAATAATTAAAACCATTATTTTCAAACTGTATATAATGACATAATTCATGTTTTAACATATCGTCAATTGTATCTATGTCATATTTAACAAAAGCTAATAAATTTACTTCGATACAACGCGTTCCGACATATATCATTGTATCTGCTTCATGCTCAGTAACACAACAAGCTAAATCATTGCTAAACGGCTTAAATACTAATTCAATCTTAAAATATGGAATATCGCTAATACAATTAGATGTAATCTTATTATATTTTTCTATATAGTTGTTTAAATAATTGTAAACATATCTATTTATTGAATTTTTATTCTTTTTTATTGCAATTAAATTTCTTGAATATTTATATAATTTATTCATACAAACCTCCCATTTACTTAGTATATTCCTCTACTGCATTTCTATATATGTTGCTATAACATATCTTCTTAGCCACTATATCTCTTTCTTGCTTCTTAATCTCTTCTTCTGAACCAAATGAATTAATGTAAGAAGTTAAACCGTCTCTATTGTCTTTAAGGGCTTGTAATGACTTTTGTAAACTTTCTATTTCTAAATCAATCATATCTCTTTGTATGATTAATTCACTTCTTTGTTCATCTGTTTTTATTTGTTGTTCAATATATTCATCATCTTTTATTAATAATTCTTCCATAAGTTCAGTTTGTATTATCTTATTTATATCTCTATTAAAACCGTAATCTATTCTATATAGTGTTATAACATTACTATTGTCAATTGATACAACTAGGCATATATCATCTGATACATAGAATTTAGTCTTTTTATGCTTATCGTTAAATTTACCCTCATAAATCATTTTACTATTGTCAATCATTTTATTAATATCGGATTTGTAAATTTCTGAATTGACTGATACTAAACATTTTATATCCTTCTTATCAACTTTCTTAATCTTTTCTAAATATCTCTCCATAGCATGATTACTTATATTCATTCAATCACCATTCCCCTCTTTATTTTATACTTTAATTATATAACAATTTATATTCTAAGTCAACCAATTTTCCAATATATAAATAAAAAATGCGATAATCTTATTTTAAAGATTATCGCATTTTAGATGCTATATTTCTATCAATATACTTCCTATTTCAACTTCATTGTTATATTTTTCCTCTATAACTTTATATATCGCATGTTTAATATCATGTAACGGTATTTCTAAATCATTTACACTTATAATTACATTATAAGATTCTTTTACTTTTTTTACCTTTACACATTCTATCATATCTGCTATTGTAGTATCTTTCTCATTAGCAGTTGTTAATTCTTTTCTTAATCTCTTTTCAAAAGCACTTGCATATAATTTTTTCATTTTTATTCCATCCTTTAATTTTTATTTTTCATACTACTATTATATACATAATTTTATTATAAGTCAACTAAAAATTAAAAATAAATACTATTTATTTGAATTATTAGTTGATGGTAATGCAATCCAAATAATTAACCAAAGCAATCCATTGAATCCATTGGCATCATTCAATATTGGCTCTAACATAGGTATAATTGATGGTGATATATTTGATATGTCTAATATCCAAATTATTACTACTATAGCACAAAATGTTTTATACATAATATTTCTCCTCAATCTTTAATAATCATCATTATCACAACACGTATTTATACAACAACTTATACATACATTGTCATAAACGATATCATCACTGTCAATCCACCATCCACATTCATCACATTGTGTATAATTTTCATCAATAATATTTAATTCTTCAATTGTTAAATCTTCATATTTTATATCACAAGACTTGCATATATCAATAAGATATTTATTACTTGCTTGAATAGTATCTAATAATTCATTCATCTTTTTATCTGATAACATAATATTCACTTCCTTAATCGTATATTATATAACTTTACATTTTGTTTTTTTATTCATCACGCCATCCCCAATCAGTATTATCTCTCATATTAATAAGCCTATCAATCATATCATCAACTGATTTCTTTGTAGAAAACATTATAGTCATATCTGAATTTTCAATTATAAAATCTGAACATTTCTTACCTTCTCTACCTTTGGAAAATTTAGTTGGAAATTTTTTCGATATAGTATTTGCGTTTGCCAAACATAATGTGGCAATAACTCTATTATAGTATTCATCTGTATAGATATTATTCATATAATTGAGTTCAACTTTATCTTCGCCTAAAATTAATTTATTCATAATCCTTAAACCCCTTCGCCTTATCTCCATATTTTTCTCTTAATTTTCTCATCCTAGGAGTTTCTACCTTAATTTTGTTGTCAGTCCAATCTATTATAGGATAATATACCATTTTTTCTATATACTCCCCATTTTCATTCCTATCACATTGATGAATATAATCTTCTATATATATCATTCTATGACCATTATCTTTTATCACTTTCTTGAACTCACTACCATCGAATTTATCATGTAAATCTTGTGTAATAGTTCTTTGATATCCTCTTTCTCCGACAAAGTAAATAACCCAACTACCTTTTGATATATCGCCTCTATCATTTGAATCGAATATATGTTCATTTACTCTACATATAGCCATAGGTTTAAACCCACATTCATCAAAATAATCTTTTCCTATAAATTCTAAAAAATCAATGCAACTTTGCAAACTGTTTACTCTTTTAAACTTATTTAAACTTTCTTGATATCCCATTTTTATATCTCCTTTTTAATTATTATTTAAATTATCAATATATAATTTTATTTCCACCGTTGTTCTCATCATTGGAAATTTTTTATCTGTTTCAATATTAAATTCATCTATTGTAATTATATCAAAAATTACTGCCTTATCAAAACTATGATTCAACGCATTTAACATATTTAATATTAAATCATATACAAAACATAATGTACCATCATATACAATGGATTCAACAACTTTACAATTATGTTCGCTATTTTTATCATAAATTAAATTTGTGAAATTATTTTTATCGAAAATTTCACTCCAAGTTATATTCTCTTCTTTTTCTTCTCTATGATTGCATATATCGTTACCAACCACTACATTGAAATCTTCCTCTTTTGCAAAATCTATTGTAAATTTATCTTTATATTTCATTTTTATATCTCCTTTATTTTTTTTGCATATTAGTATTTCAATATCTACATCTTTAAACTTATCTTTAACCATTTCTAACACTCTAACTTCACTCAATCTATCTAAGCCACACCCAATTAAATAAGGCATACCTATTTTATTAATGTTATACTTATCACATAAACTAACAACACTATCCAATGAACATTCAAAGTCTTCATATGTTGGTTTATTCCAATAACATTCTTTTGTTATCATATTTATAACTTTTTGATTATCCCAATCTTCTCCTTCATAATACATTATGCAAGTGGGTTCATTAATATGATTTATATTCACAGTTTCTTTTATTTCTTTTTTCATACCTTTAAATTTTTTGTCAAATACTTTTGCTATACCTTTACCCATTTCACAATCTAATGATATACAATGAATTAACGCATATTCTTTTGGTAAATCAAATAAATCTTTTTTTATTATATCAAGTTTCATATATACCTCCATACTAAGTTTTTTATTGTAATATTATTTTTGGAACATATATTAACTATGCTTCTATCATCCAAATAACTTACACGCATATTATAACTTCATATATTTTTTATAATTTTAATTATTCAAACCAACTTACTATAAGGTAATTCTCAGAACGCCCTTGATATATATTTGCTTCAAAGCCTTTATCTCTATAATATTCATATATTTCAAACTTATATTTATCAATTTTTCTATCTACCAATTTAACACTATAATCACCGTTCTTACTAGCTTTTAATATTTTCTTTTCACAATACGTTAAAATTTTTCTTAGCTCATATTTCTTATTAGCTCTAGTATGTTTTACCATTGCATCTTTGTTTATCATTATTCAACCTCCTTGTATACGGTAAAATGTTCATACGTATGCCAATGACAACTTCTTTTATCTAAAGATTCAACTCCATTTTCATCACATCTATTAAAAATCATTCTTTCATCTTTTATACCTCTATAAATAAAATATCTAGTTACACCATACATTTCACATTTAATTATGTTTCCTATGTTAAACGGTAAAGTTTGAAATATTTCATCATCTATATATCCACTATATTCATCTAATATAGGATTTACCTTCTCATCTCTTAACTCTTTGAACTTTCGTATATTCTCAATAAGTTCATTCCTTTCATAATTATTCATCACTAATCCTCCTAAAGTTTTTATTCTAATATTATTTTATAATATATATTTCTTATAATTTTTAATTATATCTCTACATTGTTTTGTATTGTATACAAATTTTAATAAATGTTCACCATAAAATCCATTAATCTCACCTTCAAAAAAATACTCCAAATACATTTTGTTTATGTCTATATATTATAAAAACATTATCGTCATATAAAATTTCTTTTAAATAATACATAGTTGTTTTACTCATTATCATCAATTTCCTTACATATATTAAAATCACTATAACAACTCCAATGATACTTTAACAATTCTATTTCACTTCCATCCTTATCGCATAACATAAGAATCATTGCTTCGTATTTAATTCCTTTATAGATGTATGTTTTATCTTGGTTACCTTGGCTATCTTTGATTATATCTCCATGTTTAAATGGTATTAATTGTGAAATGGAATTATCTATATGAACGTCATACTCCTCATATATAGACCTTATCTTTTCATCCCTTAAAGATTTTATATTTAATATATCTTTATAAATCATATGTGATATTTTACAGTTATCCATAAATCCAACCTCCAATTTTTTTATTTTTATTTACTTATAATATTATTATATATCAATTTATATTATAAGTCAATAAAAATAAAAAAAAATAGTAAGTATAAATTTATACTTACTATAAACTCTTAAATAATCAAACTGTTATTCTAATATTTCTTTCATATCGCTTATTAATAACTCAAGAGTTTGATATCCATCTTGACCTATATCATCCAATCCTCTTTGTTGACCATTATAATCTAATCCAAGATACTTATTCATAATGTCTATAGCTTCATCTCTTTTATCTATATCGGATAATTTTCCACCTAATTCTATTACTTCATTTCTTAATTCTTCAATAGGTCTTTTTGCTTCTCTAAATTCATATACTGAAACTTCATTTTTATCATTTGTTAAATTCTCTTTACCCCTACCTTCTAATGCCTCTCTCATGTTATCTATGACTTTCTTAGCAGATATTCTAGGGTCTTTGTCTAATTCTATACATAAACTCATTTCGCCTTTAGGTGAGTTTATTTTATTTTTACCAAAAGATTTAGCGGTTGCATCTGTATATAATACTCTTTTTACACTTCCATCTTGTTGAGGTATTCTATTTAAGAAGAAACAGTTGTCTACTTCTTTCTTTATTAACTCTAATATTCTTTTATTACCATTCAATGTCCAATATCCAATCTCAGTTCCATCATCTAACGTTTTTTGCAATTCATCTGCGTGAGTTACCCATACCATTGTATACCCTATTTCTTTAAGAGGGTCAAAGCATTGATTAAAGTATTTATCTATTAACTGATATGCACCACCGTGTGATTTAACATCTCCTAAAAATTCTTTACCATGAGAATCTAATATATAGTTATTCACATACTCAGATACCTTTGTTATTGTATCAACTATTATTACGTCACCTATTTCATCTTTTACTTCTTTATTACATAATGTTCTACATAAACTTTTTAATGAAAGATAGTCACCAACTGGTATACTATTTGCAGTCTCAGAGTTTTTCCCACCTAATTCGGCAGATATCATTATATGTTCACCTTCAAATATTGCACTTGTTAATTCTGTTTTACCACTTGAAGGAACACCGTAAAATATATA
>JAVWBB010000019.1:0-16326 GCA_036649735.1 Bacilli bacterium | reverse complement strand
ATTAGATTCTGGTGTTACAACAGGCGCTGATACATTAGATTCTGGTGTTGTAACTGGTGTTGACGCATTAGATTCTGGTGTTGAAGTACTAGGAGTTACAGGTACAAATGTTGGCTTATCATTATTTACTATTTCTTCAGCTTTAGCTAAATTACGTTTAGCGTCCACTACAGCTCTATCTATAGTAATTTTAACCCCAATTTTTAACCCGGACTCAAAATCATTCATTAAAGATTTAATTTGACCCTGAGTATATTTTATACTTGAATTTTCTAATTCTGTCTTTTGTATATCTAAAATATCTTCTATGATAAAATTAAAATCAGAATAAGTTAATCTAGTTTGTGTTTCATAATAATTATCATGAGTTTCATCATAAATACTATCTTCACTCATTCCAATCTCTTTTCCTTTATTAAAAATATTATCTTTTGAATTTTCAAGTATTTCATCAGCTTCTACTACTTTTTCATAAAATTCTTCTTTTTGTTTGTCTGTTAAATCTTTTTCTTCAATTTCTTTTTTATCTGTCACTACTATAGATGACTGCCCACCATTATTTATATTATTATTTTGTGTATTATTATTTTGTGTATTATTATTTTGTTTGCTTTCAAATTTAACAATAGCCGGCGTTTCTCTGACAATAGTAGTTGTTTTTTCTTGTATTTTTGCAAGATTCAATAATGTTACATATTTATTATTTTCATTTAATAATTCTGCTGACGTTTTATCTTTATTCTGAATTTGTGTTTGTTCTAATTTTCCACTTATAATACCTGTGTCAAATATTATTTTTCCACATAATTCATCTTCATCATATTTTTTATAAACTGCATCAGTAAATACTACTCTATTTTGTCCTAAGTCATTAGCAACTTGTGTAAGCACAACTAACAAATCTTTTTCAATTACTTTATTGCTATTATTTGTAAGACCAGCTTCAACATTTTCTTTCATTGCTTTAAGAATTGATGTTTTATCAGTTTTACTATTATTCATAATTTCTTCTAATGAATCTAAGGCCTTTAAAACATCACTATTTTTTGTGATTGTTTTAATTAGTTTTATTGCCTCTAATTTATTATCTGCTTTTAATACAAAATCAATTGTACCAGTTAAAAATTCTTGGCTATAAGTAGCTTCTTTTGTTAAGGCTAATTTTTCTTTTTCAGTAAGCACTACTTCTTTTCCATCTTTATCGACAACTTTAGGAGTAAAATCTACTAATTTAGTAAAGTCTGGTTTATAATTATCAAATATATTATATAATTCTTCTCCAGTATAATTGCCACTTAAAACCATATAATCAACTATACTTTGAAATTTATAACTTCCACCTAATTTATTAGATTCTTTTAAAAATTGATATGCTTTACCCATAACTTCTTTTTTACTTCCGTCTTGAAGTTGTGAAATAATCAATTCAAATGAATCTAAATTAATATTTGAACTAGTAGTAATCTCTGTATATGGGTTACTATTCTTGTTTAAATGCCATGTCACCGCTCCTGTACCCATAATTGCCATTACAATAGCTACTGCTGCCGTTCCCATTTTAATTGTATGTGGTTTATGAACTGGTTGTTTTGATGGTTCAACAGGAATTTGAGTTGCAACAGTTTCTTCTTCTTTGATTATATCTTCATAAGAACTCACTAAAATATTTGAATCAAGTTTATTAGGATTATTAACACCCTTTTGTTTCATTAAAATATTAGCATATTTAGAAAACTCATCTCTAGAAGTAATTATAATGGATGTATTATCTGCAAATATAACTTGTGCTTTAACAAAACTATGCATGTTTTTATCTATAATTGTAATAATTTTTTTAATTTCTTTTTCCATTTTTTCCTCCTATTTAGCCTTTTTATTGCCTGTATATTTATAACCAGCATTTAATAAACCTTTATCATTATAATTAGACCATTTAATATCTGTAAATGCATACTTAGTAATTGTTCTACTCTTTTGTCTATAAAAATATACATCTCCATATACTGGTGTTCTAGTTTCTTCAAGACCATATAATGTTTTTTGTAATCCATACACATCAATTGTCTTAGTATCATAATCTTTACATGTTACTGAAACACTACCAGTTGTCCCTACTGATTTTTGTACTCTTACATATTTTTGGTATAATTTATATGGGGCTGATGTACAAGCTGGGCAATCTCCCCAATCACTTCCAATATACTCATATTTTGTTGTAGCTGTATCATTAAATCCTACTTTTGATTTAACTACACCCGCATTAACCCAATCTGTATCTTGATATACATTACTACTAATTACATAATAACCATATTCTCTACATACTCTTTCTTTAACTGTCCCTACTTTAACATATGATTCATGATATAAAGGTTTAGTCTTATCTTTAATGACATTATAACCTACTAATACTCTTCTTATCCCTAAATCTTCTTTAATATTAAACTCTGTTGTTCCAAATTGTATTTCTCCTAATTTATAAGGAGTATCTTTTGACCACTCTGACCAAGCACTATACTCATTAGCAAACCACTTAGAATATTCATATATATATGATATTGGTGGTGTTGGTTTATCTGGATCTACTGGTGGCGGTGTTGGTTTATCTGGATTTACTGGTGGCGGTGTTGGTTTATCTGGATTTACTGGTGGTGGTGTTGGTTTATTATCCTTATTTTCACATAAATATGTTTTACAATAATCATAACATCCTAAATGAACTAAAATGTAATCCTCTTTATCACTACACTTTAAATTAACTTTTAAGACATATTCATTATCCTTTTTTATAATTTCAACGTAAGAATTATAAACATCACATGTTTTTCCGTTCTTATCCATAAATGGTGATAATAACTTCATATTTTGCATTTCTTTTAATGTTAATATTTTCTTATCTTCAACTTTAATAGGTAATCTTTCTAATGTATAATAATTAATTGCAGCTTCCTTCATTTTAATTATATTTTCACTAAATAAATTATCAAGCAATGGATTAACCTTCCCATTATCTTTTCCTAATGGTAATAACCACATTAATAATAATACAAATAAAATTATTAGTATTACTTTAATTAAGAAATCCTTTACATTAAAACCTTTTCTTTCATTTTCTTCTGTATACACTTTCTATTCCCCCTTTAACTCGAATATGGCTGTATTATACCACTTTTCTCTTTTTATGTCAAGTAATTATAATCTCTACTTAAATTATATCTTTTATTATAAATTATTGCAATTATTCTTTACAATTGTTTTTTATTTTACATATTTATGCAGTTTATGAATTAGTAATTTATTTTTAAATCTTTTTAAAAAATATTTATGAGGTATATTATTTAATTTATATAGTTCTTTTTTTAACATATTACCATAATATTTATTAAATACTATATCTTTATTTATATCTTTGCCAAAAAATAATTCATTTATTTTATAATGTTTATTGCCTTTAAGAAAACTAATAATTAAATAAATTTTTTTATTATCTTCCACTAACTCTTCTTTTTCAATCATATATCCTAACTTAACAAGTTCTTTTCTTATTAAGTAAAAATGATCATTTGGACATAACACAATTTTTTTAACTTTAATTAATTTTTTTAAATCTTTTTTTAGTATATCAATAATTGTTTTCCCACCTAGTCCTGTAATTACAACTGTATCTTCATCAGTTAAAGTACTTATTCCATCACCTAATTTAACTTTAATATCTTTTATATTAAAGTTTAAAAGATTTTGTTTTGCTGATTCAAGTGGTAATTTAGCTATATCGCTAACTGTTATTTTCATATTTTTTTTTGTTAAATAAAGGTATATATCTAAAAGAGCATGATCACAAGCAACATCTATAATATTACTATTATCATCGATATAACTTGCTACATGCCTTAATCTTTTACTAATATTCATTAACAAAATCTACCAATTTTTTAGAGCGAGATGGATGCCTTAATTTTCTTAAAGCTTTTGCTTCAATTTGTCTAATTCTTTCTCTTGTTACATTGAATTTCTTTCCCACTTCTTCAAGTGTCTTAGATTGCCCATCAATTAAACCAAAACGCATTTGTAAAACTTCAGATTCTCTTTCAGTTAATGTCAAAAGAGCCATATCTAATTCTTCTTTTAATGATTCTACTGTTGTATATTCCTCAGGTGACATTGTTCTTTCATCGTGAATAAAATCACCTAAATGGCTGTCATCTTCTTCACCAATTGGTGTCTCTAATGAAACTGGGTCTTGAGATACTTTATATACTTCACGTACTTTTTCAATAGAAACACCTAATTTATCAGCTAATTCATCATCCGTTGGTTCTCTATTTAAATCTTGTGTTAACTGTCTTTGTGTCCTTGCTAGTTTATTAATAGTCTCAACCATATGAACTGGAACTCTTATTGTACGAGCTTGATCAGCTATTGCTCTAGTAATAGCTTGTCTAATCCACCATGTTGCATAAGTTGAAAACTTAAAACCTTTACTAGTATCAAATTTATCTACGGCTTTCATCAAACCAATATTTCCCTCTTGAATTAAATCTAAAAACAACATCCCACGTCCTACATATCTTTTAGCAATAGAAACGACTAATCTCAAGTTTGATTCAGCTAACATTTGTTTAGCTCTTTCATCTCCTCGTTCAGCAAGTAAAGCACATTCTTGTTCTTCATCTAACTTAAGCAGACTGATTTTTCCTATTTCTTTTAAATACATTCTTACTGGATCATTTATGCTCACATCTTTAGAAACAACTATTTCTTCTACTTCTACTTCTTCTTCTTCAATATGAAACTCACTATCATCATCGTTATCTGATTCTTCTACTTCATTTTCTGCTATTACTTCAATATGATATTCAACAAAAGAATTATAAAGGTCATCTAATGAATCAGCGTCTATTTCTAAACCTTTTAATTCTGCTGCTAGTTGTTCATATGTAATAAATCCTTGTGTTGATCCTAAAGCTATTAAATTTTCTTTTCTTTCGGCCATTGTTTTAATTTCTTTTAACATAATTTCAACTCCCCATTTTTAAATTAATTATTTCTTCAAGTATTTTTTCTTTATCATTTTCTACTGAAGTGCGACTAAGTTGTTTCCTTAAGTTTTTAATTGTTTCTTCTTTCATTTCTTTATTAAGACAACTTATAAACTCAAGTAAATCTTCCTGGGTTTTAATTACGGGATATTCAAAAGACAATATTTCTTTTAGATAATTTAATAATTCTTCCTTATCACTTAAATAAGTTAAAAAGTCAGCTAAATAAATACTTTTATTTTTTTTATAGTATGATAATATTTCCATTGCTAAATATTTAGCATTAGGCTGATTAAAAATGATTCCTTTTTTATCATAATACCTAATTATTAAATCATTATCAAACATATTATAAATAATTGTATTCATTGCCTGTACTTCTTTTGTCCTTTTTTTAGGATTATTTTTAATGATTATTTTATTATCTAAATTTGTTTTCCCTCGTAATTCTTGCATTCTTTTTTCTAGGGTATTATAACCTACTTCTACTTCTTTTGCAAGACTTTTTAATAATAATTCTATTTTAATGTTATCTGTTACTTTGCATATTTCATTTAAAACTAAGTTAATGTATTCAGTTTTTTCTTCAATTGACGTTAAATTTTTACCTTGCTTTAAAACTTTAATTTTATAATCTTGATAATTTATGGCGTTTTTAATAAGCGATGCAAAGGCTTCTTGACCTTTTTCAATTATAAAAGTATCTGGATCATACGAATCAAATAATTCTACAACTTTAACATTGCAACCTAATTTATCTAGTATATCTGCATTAACACTAGTTGCATGCATCCCTGCATTATCCCCATCAAAACATAAAATAACATTAGTGGCTAGTCTTTTTATTAAACTTGCTTGTTCTTTTGTCATAGCTGTTCCCATTAAAGCAATCGTATTTTTAATATCTACACTAAAAGCACGAATAACATCCATAAATCCTTCCATGACAATAACATTTTTAGTTGTTCTTATATATTCTTTGCTATTTGAATAATTATATAACATTAATCCCTTTTTAAAAATTACAGTCTCTTTAGTATTCAAATACTTATTTTGTGAAGAATCATCATAAATTCTTCCTGAAAATCCCACTATGTGATTAGAAATATCTTTTAATGGAAAAGTAATACGGCTATTAAAAGTATCATAACCATTATTAGAAAGACCAATTGTTTCTAATTGTTCAATACTTGTTTTTTTACTAGTTAATAGTTTAGTTAATCCATTATCACCTAATGATAATCCTATTTCAAATTCTTTAATTAAATCTAAAGTTATCTTTCTACTTTCTAAATAACTAAGGGCTTTTTTACCTAGGTTAGAACTTAAATTATTTTGATAAAATTTATTAGTTAAATCATATAATTTATATAAATCATCATACTTATTATCTGATTTAATCTTAATACCTTCTAATTTAATACCTGTTTTATCAGAAAGAATAGCTAAAGCCTCTTTAAAACTAATATGTTCATAATCCATTAAAAAATTATAAACATTCCCTGATGCCCCACAAGAAAAGCACTTATATATTTGCTTATCCCGAGATACGCTCATTGAAGGATTAGTATCATCATGAAAAGGGCATACTCCAAAGTAGTTTTTGCCCTTACTAACTAATGGTAAATAATCAGATATTACTTCTACAATATCGACACTTCTTCTTATTTGGTCAATAACATCGTGATTATTCATTTTTCTCACCTCTTTATTAATATATAATTAAAAAGTTTTTCATTATTTTATTGTACCAAATTTATTAATAAATAAACATCTTTTTATATTAAAAATAATTTATATATACAAACTTAGTGATTAAAGTGTTGATATTTTTTAGTTTTCTTTAAAACCATCATTAAACTATTTTCCTCTTCACAATTAATTGGTAAACCATATTTCATTCTTTGCGATAAATATAAAGATGACATATATTTAGAATTTAACCACCCAATATTTATTATGTCTTCTTTCTCAATTCCATTATTCAACAAATAAAATAAAGTTGGAGAATTAAAATACTGTTTAGTTCCTTTATATCCCCTTAAAAACTGTTCAAGTAAATTAGTAGCCTCAAATTCAAATAAATTCGGAGCATCTTTTTCTATCAATTTCAACATACAAATTGTCTCTTGAATAGATTTGATTTCTGCTAATCTTTACCATGGGCATCTTTTATAATTATCATTATAATTACTAATACTTTTATTTTCATAACTATAATATTAAGGCGCTTGCTCTAATGAAAAAAACATTCACAAATATTTTTTAATTTTTGTATTCGTTAAAATTAGGTCTACTTAATTGCAGAAGTTGTTTTTCAAAATTATCAGTTGTTTCTTCTTCAATTATTTTCCATTGCCTAGCATGTTCTAACTCATGTAAAATTATTTAAAACAATTTAGGGAACGCAATAATTTTTTGCCTACTATTGTCTATTTTTGTATGATTTTCCAACAAAGGACTAACATCATCTTCATTACTAAATAAATTTAATAATTTATTAGTAGAACGACTTCTAACACTTTCATTTATATTATCACAACCGTTAATAGCGTATATAATATTCTCAGCCATCAAAGTTTTTTGTTTTAATCTTTGTGCATTGGCAATTGCTAAATCAATTATATTAATTGAAATTGCTGGATTATAATATCTTTTATTATAATATTGCGTTTTATAATCGGTTGCAATAATAATTTCTTCTACTATTATTTTTAATTTTTCATCACTAAAATCAATTAAAATATTTCTAGATTTTGCTTCTGTTTTAATATTATCAATTAAAATATTTACTAAAACATCATTTTGTGGTTCATTAACTAATATTTTACCAAATCTTCGATCAAAAGCTCCATCAATTTTTATATATTTTTCATATTCATCAATTGTTGTCGCACCAATTATTTTTATTTGATTACGGTCTAAATAAGGTTTTAACATTTGAGCAAAATCCATACTTTGATTCTCACTAACTCCAGCTCCTAGGGCATTGTGAAGTTCATCAATAAATAATAATATATTTGGGTTATTTTCTAATTCTTCCATTAGTTTTTTAAAATTTTCTTCAAAATCTCCTCTATATTTAGTACCTGCTAATAGACTTGAAATATTTAATTTAAAAATATATTGGTATGGAAGTTCATCATTTATAGTTCCTTTTTGCATTAAATAACTTAGTCCTTCAACAATAGCGGTTTTTCCAACACCAGGGTTTCCAATTAAAAGAGGCGATGTTTTACTTTTAAATAGTTCTTCAATTAAAGAATTTACTTCATCTTCCCTTCCAATTGCTGGATTACTTAAATACTTTTTGTTAGTTATATCAATTGCCTTCTTCTTTAATACGGAATTATTAGACAAATTTAATAGTTTATCATTAACATTAGTTTTAGATGTTGGATAACCTACATTTTCACTATAAGAAGTATCAATATCAATAATTTGCTGAAGTATATCTATCTTAATATTAAATATTTTATACATATTCAAATTTACTAAAATTCCTTTTATAATTTCATCATCAATATTAATAATATTTACAATATTATTAATATGCTTAAATGACTCATAATTACTTTCAGTAATTTCTTCACGTATTTTTTTTAAATCAGCACAATCATTTGAATCTATTATATCTAAAATTTTATTCAATGATTTTCTTAACATTTTATCCGGATCTAAAAAGTCAGTTAATTCTTGATTATATTTTAAAGCCGACATCAAAATACATAAATATTTAAGTGATTCTTTTGGTAATAAACCTGTGTATTTACCGCCTGTAATTATTTTTAACTCTGATGTAATATCTTTTTGTTTTAGCGATTTATATAAAAATAATGCAAAAATCAAAGTTTCTTTATTTATATTCATTTTTTATTCCCCCAATTAATAAGAACTATATTATCACATTTTTAAATAATTGTCCAAACTTAGTCAAAATAATAATATTAAGTATTTTATAATTATTCCACAAAAGATATGTAAATTAACAATTCACATATCTTATATATTTATACTTTAAATAATTATCAATAAAAATTAAATACATTTATATTCACCAAATGAGCCATTGAAAACATAATCCTAGCTCCATGTTCATCCTAAATTACGATTTTTATATTGGCTAGAGTTTAATCTTGTTTGATGACAATATTCTTTAACATTTATTATAAGATCACTTGTAAAGTTATCTAAATTCACTCCGTCATTATCACACGGTTTATTCCTCTGTTTTATGATATTTCTACGCAATTTCCTACTAAATCGCAAAACTCACCATGTTACCAATGCTTTCAATATCATCACTGTACCTTTTCACTAAATAAGTAACACGACACACAGACAAATAATTATAGGGGCACAACATTTTTCAATTAGACCCACATATTGTTAGTTACATATTTGCGGCCATTGAGTGATCTTTCTGTTGTAGTGAGACTTGCTCCATTATTATAATTCCTTTACCAACATTCAATACCTAAAAACTTTTTCTGATGATTCATTCCACTTTCTATATCACAAAATCAAGACTGCCATATATATTTTATCCATCAAAACTATAATAGCTCATTGAGTCATTACTAATTGAAGCTATTTTATCTATATTAACTATAGATCTATTAACTATATTACTACTTAATTTATCTTTTATGTCTTTACATAAATAGTAACATTTTAGACTAAATTTATTGCCCCAATGATGGATTCCAAATAATATTACTTAAACTTTATAACTTATTTTCTAAAATAGAATCATAACTAATTGTTACTGCTACTTTATTATTTGTCCAATTAGTAGCTAATAAGTTTATTATTGAACCTTTATTGGATAATATATTTGTAATACGCATCTTATCATTTGTTTTTTTAATTTTATTTTTAGGCAATTTATCATAATATTCCTTTTCTCAATTATTGTTATAATTAATAACAAATATTCCCCCTAATATAAAAAATAATAATAATTTTAAGTTATCTTTTATTTTGGCATTTTAAACAATAATAAGTTCCGCGCCCTCCTACAACTATTTTATCAATATTACCACCACACACACTGCAAACACTTTTAGTGTGTACCAATAATTCATTTTGAAATCTTCCTGTTATTCCATCTACACTTTGATATGAATGAATTGTAGAACCACCCAATTTAATGGCTTTTTCTAAAATAAATTTTGTATTTTCTATTATATTTAAATAGTCATTATCTTTTAAATTAATTACTTTTTCTAATGGATTAAGCTTAGACAAAAATAATATTTCATCAGCATAAATATTGCCAATTCCTGAAATGATTGTTTGGTCTAACAATAAGGTTTTAATTGGCAGTTTAGACTTATACATTAAATGTTTTAAATTATCCACTGTTAATTCCTTGTCCCAAGGTTCATATCCTAATTTTTTAATTGCCGGATAATTATTTATTTCATCCTTTTTAATCAAAGCCATTTTCCCAAACTTCCTTGTATCTTGATATCTTAATTGAAACTCTTTAAAACTTATAATGACATGTTCATGTTTTATGATAGGTAAACTTTTATCTTTAATAAAATATTTCCCTTCCATTCGTAAATGTGATATTAAGTAGTAATCATTAAGCAAAAATAAGAGCCATTTTCCTCTTCTTTTTATATCTATTATTGTTTGGCCTATTAAATTCTTTTTAAATTCTAAACTACTAGGATATTCAATAATCCCTTCAAATAAAACATCAACTCCTATAATTGTTTTATTTAGTAATCTTTTTTTCAATCCTTCTTTAACTGTTTCAACCTCTGGTAATTCTGGCATAATTTTACTCCTTACTGCTAATTTCAATAATCATATATTTTAAATTAGTTACTTCCTTTAATATTTCTTTTAATTCACTTTTAATAATATCGGCTTTTTTAATAGTTGTTTTCCCATTTACTAGCAAATGAATATCTGTTTTATAGTATGGTCCATTTTTTAAAAGAATAATATCTTTAACTATAATAGATTTATTATATTCATTAATTACTTTTTTAATATTTAAAATAATCTCACTATTATTTTCAACTGCTCCAATTATTAAACTAGCACATTCAAATAATAATTTAAGACCTACAACCATAATAATACTGCCTATAACTACACTACCCAACATATCAATATATTTAAAAATAGGAAACACATCACTAAATTGTGACAAAACAACAATTATTAAAACCATAACTGATGAAAAAACATCGGTAAATGATTCTTTTCCTGATGATAATAGTATTTGATTATTTAATTTCTTCCCATTTTGTAAAACAAATCTCGCGATAAAAAACTTTACTATTATAGTAATAATACTAACAATAATAACTAAGATATTAGGGATACTATACCCTTTATTAAAACTATTAATTATAATGGTAATTCCCAATATAATTATAATAATAGCAATAATCATACTAGTAATATATTCTATTTTCCCATGACCAAATGGATGTGATTCATCTGCTTCTTTTTGTGACATTTTACTACCAAAAACTGCGATTACATCTGTTGATAAATCCGATAATGAATGAACTCCATCGGCAATTAATGATTTAGAATTACCTAGTATTCCAAATATAATTTTTATTAATATTAAAAATATATTACCTATAATACTAATTCCTAAGACAAAGACCGCACTTTTCATATAAATTAACTCCTATTTTGCATCGTACCATGTAAGACCTGTTGAAATATCAACAATTAACGGTATACTTAATTTATATGTATTTTCCATAATATCTTTCACTATCTTTTTAACTGTTTCTAATTCACTATTATATACATTAAAAATAAGTTCATCATGTACTTGTAATAACATTTTACTTTTTAAATTAAGTTTATTAAATTCTTCATATATTTCAATCATAGCTTTTTTTAAAATATCGGCGGAACTACCTTGTATAGGGGTATTTAATGCCATTCTCTCCCCCATTTTTCGAATCATAAAATTCTTATTATTTAATTCTTCTATTACTCTTTTTCGGTTCATAATTGTCTTAACATATCCTACTTTTTTAGCTTCTTCAATGACTTCATCCATATATTTTTTAATACCCGGATATGTATTTAAATAATCATCAATAAAATTCTTCGCATCTTTAACATTTATTTTTAAATCTTCGCTTAATCCAAATGAACTAATCCCATAAATTATGCCGAAGTTTACCGCTTTCGCACTTCTTCGCATACTTGAAGTTACATCTTCTATATTTACATGAAATATATCACTCGCGGTTTTTGTATGAATATCAATGTTATTGTTAAAGGCTGAAATAAAATTAGTTGCATTAGACATATGGGCAAAAATACGAAGTTCTACTTGAGAATAATCTGCTGACATTAAAACAGAATCAGCATCGCTAATAAAGGCTTTTCTAATTAATCGACCATATTCAAGTCTAACAGGAATATTTTGTAAATTTGGTTCAATACTTGAAAGTCTTCCTGTTTTAGTTAATGTTTGAGTGTATGTCGTATGTATCTTCTTATCTTCTTTAATATCTTTTAAAAGGCCATTAATATATGTGGACATTAATTTACTAAGTGTTCTATATTCTAATATTTTATCAATAATTGGATGAGTCCCCTCTAAGGCATCTAAAATATCTTTACTAGTTGAATAATTATTATCTTTTATCTTTTTAGGATAAGGAATAGCTAATTTCGTAAAAAGAATATCCCCTAATTGTTTAGGTGATGAAATATTAAAATCAACTCCAGCTAAAGCAATTATTTCTTTGTTTAACTCATCAATTCTTTTTGTAATTTCTATACCCATAATATTTAAAAAGTTACTATCGACATTTATTCCTTGATACTCCATATCTGCTAACACATACGTTAATGGTAAATCAATATTTACATATAAATTATAAACATCTTCTTCTTTTAATTTATTAATAAAATTATTATTTTCTAAAAAAATAAAATTTACTTTTTTAATATCATTTAAAATAACACTACTTTCATCTTTTGTTTTAGTTTTACTTGTTTCATCAAAAGCAATATCATAACCAAAATTATTAGCTAAATAACTAATATCATCTTTTATATTATAATTTAATATATAACTAGCAATCATTAAATCATCAATTAATTTATTATCGTTTACAATAATATTTTGATATTTTAATAGTGTTAAAGTCTTTTTTAAATCATATGTATATTTTTTATAAGGATTGTTTAGTAGTTCTCCTAATTTATTTAAATCTTTTGTTTTAACATAATAATTCTTATCCTTTGTGGCAATACTTATCCCTATTATTTCACATTTATGATAATTACAGTTATCAGTATTAATTAAAAATGCAAATTCTTCATCTATTTTAGGTAATATATCTAATTTTTCATATAAAATATCATTTGTTTTTGGCATTTCTTCTTTTATATCCATTCTTTTTACAATTGAATATAATTCTAACTCATTAAGTAATTTAATATATTCTAAACTATTATTTACTTCATATTTTAATTCTTCTAATTCTAATGGTAAAGGAATATCTTTATAAATAGTTGCTAAATAATAACTATCGTAAGCAGCTTCTTTATCTTTAATTAGTTTTTCTTTTACACTACCTTTTATATTTTCTATATTTAAATATATATTATCTAATGTTTCATATTCTTTTAATAAAGTAAGGGCTGTTTTTTCTCCTATTCCTTTAACTCCAGGAATATTATCAGATGGATCTCCTTCTAAAGATTTTAAGTCAATAATTCTAATTGGTTCAATTTGATAAGTTTCATAAAAAGTATTTCTATCCATGCGAATAAAGTCATTACTTTTTAATAATTTAACTTCCACATCTTTAGATATTAATTGTAATAAATCTTTATCGCTACTAATAATTGTTGCAATAAAATCATCATTAATGTCTGCTTGTTTAGCGTAAGTTCCAATTATATCATCTGCTTCATAATTATCTACTTCTAAATATTTAATGCCCATTTTATTTAAAACATCTTTAATAATAGGAAATTGTTCTTTTAATTCCTTTGGTGTTTCACTTCTTCCGGCTTTATATTTTAGGAATTTTTCATGTCTAAATGTTTTCCCTTTATCAAAAGCAATTAAAAGATATTTAGGTTCTTCTTCTAAAATTATTTTATTAAGCATATTAATAAATCCTAATACTGCATTTGTAGGAACTCCTTTAGAACTTCTCATCACGTTACCTGAATAAGCCGTGGCATAATAACTCCTAAATAATAAATTATTTCCATCAATTAAAACTACTTTTTTCATTTTCACTCCTATTAATAAAGATACTTACGTATCTTCATATCTAATATATAGTATATCAAAATTCTTGTTAATTAACTAGATAAATTATTATCTAAAATACTAACTAATTTTTTAGTTTTTAAATAAAGACCTGTATATTCTTCATAATATTCTTTAATAAATTTGTTTAACTGTTTTTTAATTTTATCGCTAATATCTATCTTATTAACATTTTTAAGATCTACTAAATAAAACATTCTAATTAATTTAATAGCTTTTTCATCATATATATATTCCCCATCATAACAATTTTGACAAATATAACCACCATCTAATACCGAAATAGTTTTTATTAATTTATCATTTCCGCATTTACTGCATGAATCAATAATAGGCAAAACTCCTAAATACTCTAACATTTTTATTTCTATTATATTTGTAATAACTAAAGCATCAATATTATTATTTATTTTTTCTAAGCCATTAATTAATAATTCAAATATTTCTTCACTATTACTTTGTTTAAATACTTGAGTTGTTAAATCTAATAAGTAACTAGCATAAGATATTTTATTAATATCTTTTCTAATTTCTAAATAACTATTTAAAACATCGACACTTATTAAAATAGATAAAGAATTTTCTTTATAGTAAATATTAAATTTACCCATAATTAGTTTACCACTGACACTTCTTAATTTACTTTTTAAGCTTCGACATCCTTTAGACATAATGCCAATAATTCCTAATTCTTTTGTGTAGACATTTAATATTTTTGATGTTTCACTATAATTAGTTTCACTCATTACTATTCCTTCTACACATATTATTTTCAAATCTTATCACTTCTTTTCTTTTAATTTTTCTCTTAAAATAAAGTATTTTATATTTCCTGTTTTTTTAAATAACTTCCAAAGTACTTCTTCCATAAAAATCATCTCCTATTTATATTAAGAGGTAATTTATGTATTTTTATTCAAAATCTTTTAATCCTAACTCACTAAAATGTCTTTCACTATCTCGCCATGACTTAATTGTTTTAACAAATATTTCTAAATATACTTTTTTGCCTACCATCTTTTCAATATCAAGACGTGCAAGTGTCCCAATTTGTTTAATCATTGAACCATTCTTTCCAATAATTATTTTTTTTAAAGATTCTCTATCTACGACAATTAAAGCATTTATTCTAACTAATGATTCTTTTTCATCGTATTTTTCAACAATACACGTTATAGCATGAGGAACTTCATCGGTTGTTAATTCAAGGACTTTTTCTCTTATTAACTCACTAGCTAAAAACGATGTTGTCACATTAGTAATCATATCATCAGGAAAATATTTAAAGTCATTAGTTAAATAGGGTTTTATAGTTTCAATCAATTCTAAAACATTATCTCCTTTTAATGCTGAAATAGGTATTATTTCACTAAAAGAATATAATTCATTCATATCACTTATCATTTTTAATAATAATTCTTTTTTTATTAAATCAACTTTATTTAACAATAAAATAATTTTCTTATTACTTGTTTTAAGACGATCTAATATAAATATATCGCCTCTTCCTATACCAGTTGAAGCATCGACTAAAAATAAAATAATCTCAGCATCCATTCCGTTACTATAGGCCTTTTTATTTAACAGTTCACCTAATTTATTCATTGGTTTATGTATTCCCGGAGTATCAACAAATACTATTTGGGTATCATCATCATTATATATTCCATAAGTAATATTACGCGTTGTCCCTGCTTTATCTGATGTTATGGCTACTTTAGCATTTATTATTGTATTTAACAAAGTACTTTTCCCTACATTTGGTCTTCCTACTAAACTAACTATTCCACTTCTCATAATTTATCCCCACATTTCTCTTTTATTATACTATATTATTTAATTTTTTAATATGTTTTATTAATCATAATTGAAACTCACTTATTTCTTTTTAAATTCATGTATAAATAATTATTTAAAGCGAATTTCACTAAATACATTTTAAAGAGTCAATAAATATATCTTTAAAAAGCAAATATAATAGTTAAATTCGGGAAT
>JAVWBB010000018.1:0-16400 GCA_036649735.1 Bacilli bacterium | reverse complement strand
TTATTATATAATTTTAAATATTCTTTTTCATATATATCTTTATTGTCGCTTAATGTATAATTTGATAATATATTTAAAATATCCTCCTTGTTATAACCCAAATTAATTATATTATTAATTATGTATTGTTTTAAAACATAACTACTTTTATTTCTATTAATTTTAATATACTTTTCTATTAATTTAGTAATTTTATTGTTTAGCAAATCAGAAGTAAATACACTAATATTTTCTGAAATTAATTCCTCACTAATACCTAATTTAATTAAATTATTAGTTATTTTCAAGGGCCCATCCATAGTCAAATTAATATGATCATTAATATAAGCTTTTGCATATTTAGAATCATTTAAATAATTATTTGATTTAAGCATAGCAATAATTTTAGATATGTCGTTATTATCTAATAATCTTTTTTGTAAATAATCTTCAATTTCTTTAGTACTTCTTAATTTTTTAGATAAATATTTTAAGGCTAGAGAATAATTTAAATAAATATTGTTTTCTATCTTTAATTTATTAATTAATAATTCATTAATATTTTTATTTAATAATAACTCATACTTTAAAATTAAATCTTCATGAACAATGATATATTCATTATTATCAAGTAATATTTCATACATTCCTAACTTATCTTTTTTATATTTTTTTATGATCATTTTACACCTCACTTATATTATAAAGCAAAAAAAAGAAAAATTCCTAATTCTTTTTCTTTAATTTAATTAATCCATCTGCTAATTCTTCTAATGCTCTTCCTATTTCCTTTTTAGATTTATATTTTTCAAGGGGCATTTGAAAGTGATTAGTTTTTTTCATTTCAATACTTCTTCTTGATATTATATGCACTAATTGATACTTAGAATCGACTATATTTAATAACTTATCAATTGATGGGTATATCATTATTATCATCTCCTATATTAAGGATATCCTATTAATCATTGCTTTACAACTTATAACGTTATATTTTACAAATATTTACAAAGAAAAAAAGTATCGCTACTTTTTATCTAAATTGATTACAAGAACCACAATTTACATTTTCGACAACATTTTCTTCGCAGCATGTATATTCTGGTTTATATGTATGTACATATTTATGATGATTTATTACTCTTGTTCTAATTGGACAAACATGAGGTACTTCGTGTACAAAAGTTCTGTGAACACATCTTTCTTGAATTGGTCCAACTGTTGGACATCCCATTGATACGTTTTCTACGTTATTTGTAGGATTTGGCATATCCATTTCATTAGAATTATCAAAACAACGATTTGTATTGTTAAACATTCTTATTCCTCCTATCTAAAGTATTTTATGTTTAACAATTATTTAAGTCTATATATATAGCCTATTTCTTTTTAAACTTTTTATTATTTTAATTTTTTTACTAATTTATTATATTTTATATAAGTATTATTATATTTTCGAGCATAAATATCTTTTAAAATGGTAATTTCATATTTCCGTTAGTAAATTGTTTCATCATTTTCTTCATATTATCAAATTGATCCAAAAGCCTATTTACTTCCATAACACTAACGCCACTTCCTTTAGCAATTCTTTGCTTACGACTTGCTTTAATAATTATAGGATTACGTCTTTCCTCTTTTGTCATGGATAAAATAATGGCTTCTGTATGTGACATTTGCTTAGGATCTATTTTAGCATTATTTAAACCCATTTTAGATGCCCCTGGTATTAACTTAAGAAGGTTTTCTAAAGGCCCTAATTTTTTTATTTGTTTCATTTGAGATAAAAAATCTTCTAAATCAAATTTACCACTTTTAAGTTTTTTCATACTGCTTTTAGCTTCATCTTCATCAATTACTTCACTAGCTTTTTCCACTAAAGAAACAATATCACCCATTCCAAGTATTCTATTAGCCATTCTTTTAGAATCAAAGACATCTATTCCATCAAGTTTTTCACTAGTTCCAATAAATTTAATTGGAATATTTGTTAAATGTCTTAAAGATAAAGCTACACCACCTCTAGTATCCCCATCTAATTTTGTTAAAATAGTACCGGTTAACGGAAGGACTTCATTAAAGCCCATAATTACATTAATAGCGTCTTGTCCCATCATCGCATCAACAACTAAAAGTATTTCATGAGGATTAATTTTATCTTTAATATTTATTAATTCATCCATTAAGACATTATCAATATGAAGTCTTCCGGCTGTATCAATTAAAACGTAATCAAAGCCATTTTCTTTAGCATATAAAATACTTTGTTGAGCTATTTCTACAGGGTTTTTCTTACCTTCTTCAAAAACTTCTATACTTAATTCTTTACCTATTTGTTTTAACTGATCAATTGCAGCGGGTCTATATATATCACATGCCACCAATAAAGGTTTTTTAGCGTGTTTTTTTCGAAGTAAATTAGCAAGTTTTCCAATAGTAGTTGTCTTACCACTTCCTTGAAGCCCCACTAACATCAAAATAGAAGGGTCTCCTTTTAAGTTTATTAAAGAACTTTCCCCTAATAAATTTACTAATTCATCATTAATTATTTTAACAAATAATTCTCCCGGCCTAATTGACTTTTGAACTTCTTCCCCTAAAGCTTTTTCTTTAACCGTATTTGTAAATTCTTTAACTACTTTATAATTAACATCAGCTTCAAGTAAAGATATTCTAATATCTCGCATCATATCACTAATATTTTCCTCGTTAATCTTACCTAATCCCCGAGCATTTTTAACAATTTTTTCAAACTTTTCACTTAAATTTTCAAACATATTATCACCTTTTTCTTTTATTTATATAATCTAAATTATCTATTATAAAACCTAATTTATTATTTTCTAACTCTTCACTAATATATCCTGCCGCACAGGCTGTATTAATACTTCCTACATTACTAACATCAATATCTAAATTAATACTTTTTAAATTATAATTAGCAAATAAATAAGTAGTTATTTCTTTTAATAATAATTTTGCATATCCTTTTTTTCTATAGTCTTTTAATATTAAATATTCAACGTAAACTGTATCATTAGTTATACCCGTAACATATAAATATCCTACTATTGCTTTACCTAATTCAACTAAATAAGCTTGTTCAAATTTAAATTTATCAGAACTATTCAACCTATTTAAACGATCATTTATTTCTTTAATAAAATTATCTAAATGGGCCGTTTTTACTAATTCTTTATAAACATCTAATTGTGTATGAGGATTATAATTCACTAAATTAATATTATCTAATTTAATCATTAATTATCTCTTCTATTTCTTTAATAAGGATAGGATTATTGTAACTATTAATTAATTTTTCTAATCGTTTATTTTTTTGTACAATTTTTAAAACATCCTCGTAATAAACTAATTTTTTTTCTAAAGTATTAATACAATTAAAAATAGCATTACGCGAAACATTATAATTTTCAGCAATTTCACTTAATGACAAATCTTCTTCATAATAAGCTGTAAAGTAATTTACTTGTGTACTTGTAAATAAACCTTTATAAATACTAAAAAGTTCATTATAATAAATTTTTTTATCCATTATTTCACCATATCCTTAAATAAACCATAAATATATTTTTCAATATCAAAAACTTTTAAATCATCTTGACCTTCACCTAAACCAATATATTTAACAGGTATGTCAACTTCTTCTTTAATAGCTAAAACTATTCCTCCTTTAGCAGTCCCATCTAATTTAGTTAAAACTATTCCTGTAATATTAGTTATTTCTTTAAAACTTTTAGCTTGAGATATTCCATTTTGTCCAGTAGTTGCATCAATTACTAATAGAGTATCGTGAGGTGCCGTTGGTATATGCATTTTAATAACTTTATTAATTTTTTCTAGTTCTCCCATTAAATTAACTTTATTTTGAAGTCTTCCAGCCGTATCAATTAAAACTATATCCATATTATCTTCAATAGATTTTTTAATACCATCATATATTACAGATGATGGATCCTTACTTTCTTCATTACCATAAAAATTTACATCTAGTCTTAAAGCCCATTCTTTTAATTGTTTCACTGCCCCAGCTCTAAAAGTATCTCCGGCAATCAACATAACTTTTTTACCTAAACTTTTTTCTTTAAAAGCCAATTTAGCAATTGTCGTTGTTTTACCAACTCCATTCACCCCCACAAATAATATTACTGTTGGGCCTGTTTTACTATAATTTATTTTATTAACAATAACATTATTATTGACATAAATAATAAATAGCTCATCGACAATTACTTCTTTCATTTCTTCTAAACTAGTAATATTTTCTTCTTTAACACGTTGTTTTAATTTATCAATAAATTTTAGTACAGTATTAACACCAATATCAGCACTAATTAATATTTCTTCTAATTCGTCAAAGTAATCATCAGTAATACTTTTATATTTATTAGTTAAATTTATTAGTTTTGAAACAAAATTATCTCTTGTTTTTGATAAACTTTTTTCATATTGCATAACTTCTTTATCGGTACTTTTTTCTTTATTAAAAAGATTTTTTAAATTATTAAATATTCCCATAGACACCAACCTTCTTAAAATATTATAACATATTTATAGACAAACGCCTAAAAAAATAGTATAATTCATATTAGTTTTATTTTATACTTTAAAAAACAATCTAATTGAAAGGAGATATTATGAATTTTAAACCAAATGGAACTAATTTAATAGTTTTAGGAGGTTTAGGAGAAGTTGGAAAAAACATGTATGCAGTAATGCATGAAGATGAAATTATTATTATAGATGCGGGGATTAGTTTCCCTGAAGGAGATATTTTAGGTGTCGATTACGTAATTCCTGATTATACTTTTTTAAAACAAAATCAAGCAAAAATTAAGGCTTTAATTATAACTCATGGTCATGAGGATCATATTGGAGCGATTCCTTTTTTATTGCAAAGTTTAGATGTGCCAGCAATTTATGCACCTAATCAAGCTAAGGAATTAATTGAATTAAAGTTAATTGATCGTGGCGTAAAATATAATAATTTATTTGTCTATAATGATACAACTATCCTAAACTTTAAACATATTAAAGTAGAATTTTTTAGAACGACTCACTCAATACCTGATTCACATGGTATTTATATTACTACTCCAAGTGGAACTATAGTTACAACGGGAGATTTTAAGTTTGACTTAACTCCTATCGGTCCAGTTGCTGATTTACATAAAATGGCAGATATTGGAAGGCGTGGTGTAGATTTGCTTATTAGTGACTCTACCAATGCTTTAAATGAAGGCTTTTCGATGAGTGAATCAAAAGTCGATAATGCTTTAGGCGATGTTTTTGCTAAATATAACAATAATCGTTTAATTATTGCTACCTTTGCATCAAATATTTATCGCCTTAAACACATTGTTGAAACGTGCTTTAAGTATAACCGAAAGCTTTGTATATTTGGTCGTAGTATGGAAAATAATATTCAAATTTCCTTAAAAGGTGGATACATTAATCATAAAGAATTATTTGTAACTCCTGAAGAGGCTAATAATTTAAAACCTGGTGAAGTTGCTATTTTATGTACCGGGTCACAAGGGGAACCTTTAGCGGCTCTTTCTCGTATTGCCGATGGGACTCATCGTCAGATTAAAAATAGACCTGATGATATAGTTATATTTTCTTCATCAGTTATCCCTGGAAATGCTTTATCAATTTCACGAATTATTAATAAATTATATTTAAGAGGTGTTAAAGTATTTACAAATACTTCCTTAGAAGAAATACATACATCAGGACATGCCAGTGCTGAAGAATTAAAATTGATGATTAGACTATTAATGCCAAAAAACTTGATGCCTTTTCATGGCGATTATCGTATGTTAAAAGCTCATCAAAATATTGGAATTGATTGCGGACTAGTCAAAGAAAATACTTTTATTTTAAAAAACGGAGATGTTTTAGAAATAAATAATGGCAACATTAAAAGGTGTGGCGAAGTCCCTGCCAGTGAAGTTTATATTGAAGGTAACAAGGTAGGAGAAATTAAAGATGTTATCATAAGAGATCGTAAAATAATGTCTGGTGATGGTATTTTAGTTGTAATCGTTAATATTGACTTTGGAACTAAAAAACTATTAATTAAACCCAATATTACAACTCGAGGATTTATCATGGTTAATGAAAACGAAGAAGTAATTAAAAATATAGAAGCAATTACTATTAATGCTGTATATAAAAAATTTGAAGATAAAAATTTAACGGCATTTGAATTAAAAAATTATATAACTAGTGAAATATACCCTTACATTTATGAATTAACCGGAAGAAAGCCTATAATTTTACCTGTTATTATAGAACCAAAAAAGACTATTTAATTAGTCTTTTTCATTTGTAATTTTAACTGTTTAATACCACTTTTTGCATTTACTTCTGCTACTTTTTCATAGCCTTCTATACCAATTTCCGTAGTATAACTAAAATAACCACTTAATAATCTTTCAAATACATATTCGCTTTTATTAGCAAAAGCGATAATAGCTAATAAATTGTCACTGTTGTTTTCAATAAACTTAGTAATATTTAAATCTACATCATCAATATTTTCTGGGTCTAACTTTTGTAAAGCTTTTTGATAAATGTAAAATTTTTCAATTATATTTTTCATAATATGATAATATTTATTGCTTTCATTTTTATTATTTTTTATTTTTTGTAAAATTAAATAGCACTTAGAAACAGCCACATTTTTATCAAAGTTAAATTTTAAATATTCAAAATAAATATCAACAAAATCCTCTTCGTTCAGCATTTCTATAGACTTGCTTAGTTCTAAGTCAATAATAACTTTATCTATTTCAAAAAAAGGATTATACTTTTTATTTATATCAAGGTGCTTATAAAATAATTCTATTTCTTCAGATAAAAACAATTCCTCCATGCCAATAAAAGTTCCTATTATATCTTCTAAGCAATCATTTTCCTCAATATAAAACATAACCTCATCAAAATCTAAGCTTTCATTTATGCACTCATATAAAGGATTGTAAATTATTGTTTCTTCCTCATCTTCTTCGTTATCTTTTGATAAATCGTCATAGTAATAACAAAAATTAACTATTCCCAACGAAAGAATAATTTTATACATATTATAATTGTTTTCTTTTAAATTATTAAAACACACTGTTATCATTTCATGAAATTCGTCAACATCTTCAGCTGATTCGTCAAATAATAATAAAAGTTCAACTATTTTTTCCATAAAGTTCATACTTATCATTTTAAAATTAATTATCATAAATCCCCCATATATTTATGGTACACTAAATAAACTTTTAAAACAAGAAAAAAAGAAACTATTTAGCTTCTTCAGCTACTCTCGTTTCTCTAATAACAGTAATTTTGATAGTACCAGGATATTGCATTGTATTTTCAATCTTTTCTTTAATGTCCCGAGCTATTTTATAACTTCCTAAATCATCTACTTCATTAGGTTTAACTATAACTCTTAATTCTCTTCCGGCTTGAACAGCAAATGTTTTTTCAATTCCTGAGATATTATTTCCAATTTCTTCTAGTTGTTTTAATCTTTTTACATAATTTTCTAGTGAATCATTTCTTGCACCTGGTCTTGATGCTGATAAAGCATCAGCAATAGCAACAATAACTGAAATAACACTAGTCGGTTCACAATCTCCATGATGTGAACCAATAGAATTGACAATAACTTCATTTTCATTAAATTTCTTAGCTAAATCAACACCTATTTCTACATGACTGCCTTCAGTTTCGTGATCAATAGCTTTTCCTATATCATGTAAAATTCCTGCTCTTTTTGCTAAGATAACATTTTCTCCTAATTCAGCGGCAATAACACCAGAAAGATTAGCAACTTCTAGGGAATGCTCTAATGCATTTTGCCCATAACTTGTCCTAAAATGTAATTTACCAATAATTTCAATTAAAGCTGAATCAACTTTAGTAAGCCCTAATTGGAATAAAGCATCATTACCATATTCAATAATCTTATTTTTTGTTTCCTTGCACACCTTGTCATATAATTCTTCAATTCTCGTTGGATGGATTCTTCCATCTTTCATTAAACTCTCTAATGTATTTTTAGCAATTTCTCTTCTTAAAGGATCAAAACTAGAAACTACTAAAGCCTCTGGAGTATCATCAATAATTATATCTACTCCTGTTACTGCTTCAATTGTTCTAATATTTCTTCCTTCACGACCAATTATACGACCTTTCATTTCTTCATTTGGTAAATTAACTACTGTAACAGTTTGTTCATTTGCCAAATCCGCCGCATATCTTTGCATTGATGTAACAATTAAATCCTTAGCATTTTTATCAGCTTCAATTTTAGCATCATTTTCTCTTTCCTTAATATAACTAGTAATTTCAAAATCCATTGTTTCTTCAATCTTTTTCATTACTAATTCTCTAGCAGATTCTTTTGATAACCCTGATAAATTATTAAGTACTTTAATCTCATTTTCTTTTATCTCTTCAATTTTTACTTGTTCATCTTGAACTTCATGCATTAATTCCTTAATTTTTTCTTCTCTTTCGTCTAACCCAGATTCCCTTTTTCGAAACAATTCATCCCTTTTATCCATATTGTTTTCACGAAGTAATAATCTGTCTTCAGCATCTTTAACTTCTAATTTCTTTTCTTTAACAAAAGTATCTGTCTCTAATTTTAATTTATGTGATTCTTCTTTTGCTTCTAGTAGATGATCTCTTTTAATTCTTTCTGCTTCTTTTTTAGACTTTTCAATAATTTGATCGGCTTTTTTATTCGCCCCATCTTCTTTTATATATTGAAGAAAAAAACTAATTACAATACCAATAGCTAATCCAATAATAACTAGTAAAACAGAGAATAATATGTTCATATCATAACCTCCATTTCATATATTAATAAGTATCAAAAACATATTCAATACCAATATCATTGTATAAGTTATACCTTAATAAGTCAAGAAAAAGGAAGAAAAATATTTTATTTTTTTTCTTCCTTTTTGATAGATTTTTCATCTTTCTTCAAGGAAATACCGTAGTATTTTCTAACTTTTTGTTCTATATCTTCTTTTAATTTAACGTTTTCTTTTAGAAGTGATTTTACATTCTCTTTTCCTTGTCCTAGTTTTTCTCCACCATAAGAATACCAAGCCCCTGTTTTTTCCATAATGCTTGCATCACTAGCTAAATCAACTAATTCTCCTTCACGAGAAACACCTTCACCATACATTATTTCAACATTAGCAATTTTAAATGGTGGGGCCACTTTATTTTTAACGACTTTAACTGTTGTTTTATTTCCAATAATACTGTCACCTATTTTTAATTGTTCACTTCTTCTAATATCCAATCTAATTGTCGCATAAAATTTTAATGCTCTTCCTCCTGGGGTTATCTCAGGACTACCAAACATTACTCCTACTTTTTCTCTTAATTGGTTTATAAAAATACATGTTGTTTTAGTTTTACTAATTGTCCCTGATAACTTTCTTAATGCTTGAGACATAAGACGTGCTTGAAGTCCAACATGTGAATCTCCCATTTCTCCATCTATTTCGGCTTGAGGCACTAAAGCTGCAACGGAATCAATCACGACAATATTAACTGCTTCGCTTCTTACTAAAGCTTCGCATATTTCTAAAGCTTGTTCTCCTGTATCAGGTTGAGCAAGTAACAATTCATCAATATTAACGCCTAACTTTTTAGCATAAACAGGATCTAAAGCATGCTCGGCATCGATAAAAGCTGCTCTTCCCCCTTCTTTTTGACTTTCGGCAATTGCATGTAAAGCAAACGTTGTCTTTCCACTTGATTCAGGTCCATATATTTCAATGATTCTTCCCTTTGGATATCCACCAACACCTAATGCTATATCTAATGAAATAGAGCCACTAGAACAAACATCTAAATCCATGTGTTTGCTTTCTCCTAATTTCATAATAGAGCCTTTACCAAATTGTTTTTCAATTTCTAATATAGTTTGCTCTAAAGCCTTATCTTTATCTACTTGTTTTATCATAACTTTCTCCTCTTCTTTGCTCATAATTACATTTTAAACTATTGCTAAATAAATTGCAACTACTTTTTTCGAACAAATGTTTTTGTATTTTGAGACCTTTTTTACTCTCAATTTTGAAAATTGCCTAAGAGAATTTTGTAATTTGCCGTCTAATATTATCACAAATTAAAAATTTATCTCCCTACTTCATATCCTTAGATTGTAATATTTTGTCCTTAATATGTATAAAATAATCAAATAAATGATAATTATATACAAAAAAAGACTTCCCTTTACTAGAAAAGCCCTTATTAATTATAATTCAACTTTTGAAAATATTAACTTTTTATTTAAATTATAATATTCAACCATTGATGTGATAGATAAAATAGTTGCTAAATACAATAAAAAGTCCGCCACTTGTAAGTTTAGTAACTCAAATGGTAAATTATAGAAGAATTTTAAAGAAATTCCTACCATTAAAGCCGCTGTTTTTAATTTACCAGATTTAATTGCTGCCACAACTTTTCCTTTAGACGCTGCTTCCATTTTAATTGCATTAACTAAAATATCTCGTAAAACAATAACAATAGGAATAATAGCTAATATATCTTTATTCGCTGCTAATAAAATTAAAGATGAATTAACTAAAACTTTATCTGCTATTGAATCTAACATTTTACCAGTATTTGTAATCATATTATTTTTTCTAGCAATGTACCCATCTAAAAAATCTGTAATCGATGCCGCAATGAATAATACTCCCGCAATAATATAAACTAATTCTATTTTAACTCCCCATAAAATATAAGTAGGCAAAACTATATTTATATTATAAAAAGGAAATAATAACAAAAAAATAATTAAAAAAGTCATAATAATTCGCGATATAGATAATTTAGTTGGCAAATTCATAAAAATCATTTCTCCTTAATAACTCCGTATTTGGTTTATCTTTTGCAAATGAAGTAATTATCAATGTTATTGTAATTACTAATAAAACAATTATCAAAGCTCCAATAATATATTTATATTTAATATTCTTTTCCTTAATAATTGTATAAGGCGATTTGACTTTTTTAATTTCCTCTTCTTCTTTTAATTTATCTTTAGCTATCTTAATATCATCTAGTGATATTTTAGATGTATGTTCAAATAAAAAATCATTAAATTCATCCATTAACTTCTCGGTATCAAGTCCCAAGTACTTTGCATAAATCTTAATTCTTTTCTTTAATTCCAATATATCTTTAAATGCTCTTATATTACCTAATTCAATATTTTCTATTTCATCAACTGAAATATCTAAGTCATCGGATACTTCCCTGACTCCAACGCCATTGTTTATTCTTTTTTCTTTTAAATATTCACCAATTTCTTTCAAAAATTCACCTCTACTAAAATAATAAAAAAAATACTTTATAAGCCATGTTCTGTTGCCTATTTCTAGGTGACAAACATTTATCTAGTGATTTCTCACTCTCTAACTCCATTATTATTCTTTTGTTAGAACTCCCCTACCATATTTGGGTTTCTCGCTCGTGGGGTTTACCAGTTTCACTATAAAAGTTTCCCTTTATTATCATCACTGTGGCACGTTATGAATAATTTAATCATATATTTTATTATTTAGATTATTTCTTCGCCGTTAGTAAAACTACCTTAAGTTATTTATTCCTTAAGCACGATCATTAAGAGCATTACAGCATCTTGCGAGCATGGACTTTCCTCAACAATATAAAATTGCAGCGTTTGTCAAAGTATTTTATTTATTCATCTTTTCCATAAACTATTTTTTCTAAATGTGATAATCTACGCATAATATCGACATTAGTTACCTCTTTATCTCCTGACTTAGCGATTTCAATACTTGTTTTAACATTTCTAAGTTCTTGTTTTAAAGACATAATTTCATCTAATAATTGTTCTTTTTCTGTTTCAAATTCTTTAATTATGGCTCCATAAACTTCATAATCGCCAATTATCATATCTAAAAAGGCATCGACTTCTTTTAACCTGTAGCCTCTAGTGTCAATCTTGAATTCTTTTTCCAATATATCCTTAGGACACAAAGAAATTTTATTTTGATACATATTAAATCACCAATCCCTTATGGTATTATTATTGCAAATATTGGTGTTTTTGTCAATTTTTATTTATCTTAATCTTAACTATATTCCAATTTACCTGTGCCATATTGATATTTTTTAGCATTACATTATATAAACTAACCACTTGATTATTCATAAATCCTCCTATATTAAATTTAACATATTTTATTTTAAAACTCTTGATATTTAAAGCGACAAATATCGACGAATTACCAATTTTTATAAATTATGCTTAAAAATAATCAGAAACAAATAACAACATTTAAATTTTATAATTAATTTATTGTAGAAAAAGAAACACAAATAAGATATAATAGTTAAAGGTGATAAAGATGAATTATCCAAACAATATTAAAATGAATTTAGAAAAAGCAAAGACTTTTGCCAATCGTGGTATGAGTTTGGAAGAAGATTTAAATATCACTAATTTATATTATAGAAATGAAGAACTTGCCTTTATATATAAAAAACCAACGCCTATTAAAGTAGTAAAAATGCAATATCTATTAAAAAAAAGTATTATTAAAGAAGGGTATTTTGAAATGCCTTCTACTACTGATTATAATGGTTTATATAATGGTAAATATATTGATTTTGACGCTAAAGAAACTAATTCTAAAACATCATTTCCCCTTAGTAATATACACATACATCAAATAAATCATTTAAAAAACATTTGTAAACATAAGGGAATTGGGTTTATCATTGTTAGATTTAATTTATTAAATATGACATATCTTTTATTAGGAGAACAATTATTCTCATTTATTGATAATTATAAAAGAGCATCCATACCTCTAGCCTATTTTAAAGAATATGGCTATTTAATACCTTATAATTATTTAAAAAGATGTGATTATTTAAAAGTTATTAAAGATTTGGAAGGAATAAAATATGAAAAAGAAAACAAATAAAGCAAATAAAACAAAGAAAGTAAATAAAATTAACTTTAATATAAAGGATCCTAAAATTATAATTATAGGAATCGCTGTTATAGTGGTCTTATTATCATTATATTTTTTAGGAATGGCTTTTACAGTAATTATTACTGTAGGGGTTGGCTTAATAATTGGTTTAGCGAGGTTTTTAGATAAAACTAAGTCAAAGAAAAAGCAAAGAAAAATAATAAATTATATCTTAATTGCTATTTTAACACTTGGAATTGTTGGACTTAGCAGTGTTGTTTTATTTTTAGGATATGTTGTTATCTCGGCACCTAAATTTAATGTTAATCAATTAAATGAAAAAGAATCGACAATTATATATGATAAAAAAAACAAAGAAGTGACTAAATTAGGTGTAGAAATAAGAGAAAACATCAGTTATGATAATGTTTCTGAAAGTTTAATCGATGCGATTATTGCTACTGAAGATGCAAGATTTTTTCAACATCATGGTTTTGATGCACCTAGATTTATGGTTGCAACTTTTGGACAATTAATTGGTAAAAGTGGCGCTGGAGGTGCATCAACGTTATCCATGCAAGTAGTAAAAAATAGTTTTACAGGAGCTGAGGCTAATAAATGGCAAAACTTAGTTAGAAAATTTACAGATATATACCTTTCTATCTTTAAATTAGAAAAACAATTTACTAAAGAACAAATTTTTGAATTTTATATAAACAATCACTTTTTAGCTAATAATGTCTATGGCGTTGAACAAGCCTCTCAATTATATTTTGGTAAATCGGCAAAAGATATTAATTTATCTGAAGCAGCAATAATTGCAGGAATGTTTCAATCGCCAATGTCCTATGATCCTTACAAATTTCCAAATAAAACGGCTACAAGAAGAAATACAGTTTTATACTTAATGAATAAACACGGGTACATTAATGAAGACGAATGGAGAGCGGCAAAAAGTATTCCTGTTGAAAGCTTATTAGTGCCTAAAAATACGGCAACTAGACAGTATCAATCTTATATAGATACTGTTGTAGATGAAGTAAAAGCCAAATATAAAGTTAACCCCTATGTCGTGCCTATGTTAATTTATACTAATATGGATAGAGATAAACAAGCAGCTTTAGATGATGTCTTTAATGGAAAAACTTATACTTGGGAAAATGAAAAGGTTCAAAGTGGAATAAGCGCGGTTGACACTAACAGTGGAAAAGTTATTGCAATTGGCGGTGGGCGTAATATAAATATAATTGATAGTACTAATCACGCTACTGATATTAATAATCAACCAGGTTCAACAGCCAAACCATTATTTGATTATGGTCCGGGAATGGAATATAATAATTGGTCAACATATACTCCGTTTAAAGATGAACCTTATGCTTATACAACAGGGAAACCACTTAATAACTGGGATGGAACTTTTATGGGCAACATGACTTTAAGAAATGCTTTAGCTTTATCAAGAAATGTACCGGCCTTAAAAGCATTTCAACAAGTAAACAATAAAAAAATATTAGAATTCGTACAAAACTTAGGAATTAGGCCAGAGATAGATAGTGGTAAAATTCACGAAGCTCATGCTATTGGAGCATTTTCTGGGGTATCTCCTTTAGAAATGAGTGCTGCTTATGCCGCTTTTGCTAATGGTGGATATTATTATAAACCTTATACAGTTAATAAAGTAATATTTAGATCAACTAAAGAAGAAAAGACTTATGAATCAGAAAAAATAAGAGTAATGAGTGATTCAACGGCTTATATGATTACAAATATCTTACTAGCAGTGCCTACTTATGGAATGAAAGTAAATAACGTAACATTTGCTGCTAAAACAGGAACAACTAACTTTCCTGAAAATATCTTTATAGATAAAAACTTACCATGGGATGCTATAAAAGATGCTTGGGTAATAGGTTATAGTCCAAATATATCTATGGGTATGTGGTATGGATATGATAAAATAGATAATGTTTATGTTAGTCATAATATACCCGTATTAAAATGGCGTGATGGTTTATATAAAGCTGCTGTTAATGCCGTAATGGATAAAAACAATGCCCAATTTACTAAACCAAATAGTGTCGTTGAAGTAGGAATTGAAGTTGGCTCTAATCCTGCTAAACTACCAAGTAAAAATACACCTCCAGATAAAATAGTTTATGAACTATTTAAAAGTGGAACAGAACCAACAGAAGTATCTAATGCTTATGATAAAATAGATTCCCCTACTAATCTTAAAGTTACTTATGATGAAACAGCCAATAAACTTCACTTAAGTTGGAGTCCATCAGCTCCTGTAAATGCTAAAGAAGAGTATGGAGACTTTGGATATTATATATATCAAAATGATAAAGAAGTAGGATTTACAACTAAGACAACCTTTGATATTAAAAACATTGTCAATCCCGATGCTGAATATAAAGTAGTTGCAGCATTTAAAAATTATACTAACAATAAAAGTAATCCAATTACTTATACATATTCTTCATTTATTGCTATTTTATATGGTGATAAAACTATTAATTTAAAAATAAATGATAACTATAAAGAACTAGATGAACCATTTAAAGTTATTTATAATAAAAAAGATATAACTAATAGTGTGGAATACACTAAAACAATAACTGATAAAGACGGCGAAGTTAAGTTAATTATGACTAATTTACCTAATACATACACCATAACGTATAAAATTACTTATAAAGAAAAAGATGTAGTTAAATATACAACTACACTCACAAGAAATGTTATTATCAGTAAGGAATGAGAAATCATTCTTTTTTTATTTATACATTACGCACTTTTTAAGTATATAAAATACTTTACAAACCCTTATAAAATAACAAATTAATAACTATTGTTTCTTTCAAACTGTCAAACAAAAAACTATTTTTAAATAAAAAGAACTAACACTTTTATATTAATTCTTAATTATTTAAAATATTAAAATTAAATTTATTAATTTAATACATAAGGGTTGTCTGGTGTACCACTTCCACTATTTATTGTTACATCTAATTTAAAGAGGAAAACTGGACGAAACACATTCATATAACTAACATCATTAAGGCTGATTGAACCATTGGGATAAACATACCACGTGTCAGACGCATTGGATGTGCGAGGTGTCATTAGCCAGTAGTTTTGGTTTATAAATTTGTCATAATTAGTTGTTTTATTATTATTTTGACTAGCCCACATTTCGCCGACTTTAGGTAGACCAAAAGTTGATGTTACTGAATTTCCGGTTCCAAGTGATGTTGTTAATACATTATTACCATAATCAAAATATCCTCGTTGCCATGTTTGATTTTGGGCAATCTTTGCAGTTGAAATACCAATACCATCTAATTTTGTTTTTGTTGTCGCCCAATCAAGATTATTTGAGCCAAACGCTCCATCAGTTGTTAATTTTGT
>JAVWBB010000017.1:0-16746 GCA_036649735.1 Bacilli bacterium | reverse complement strand
ATACTGCACCTCACTTAGTAAACAACTATGTATGGTGGAGTGGTATGATGTGGCGAATATTTGCCATTAATCCAGATGGTTCCATGAAGATAATAACTGATGATAATGTCGCAGCATTTTCATTTAATGATACATCAAATGTCTATGCCACATCACACATAAAACAGTGGTTAGAAACATATTTCTATCCTAAATTAAATAGCAGTAAAGATATAGTATTAAAACAAAATAATGATTTTTGTATAGACAGTACAGATGATGCTAATTCAGTGCGTACAACATGTACCAATAAAATATCTAGTTTAAAAGTAGGACTATTAACATTAGATGAATATAATATTGTTAAAAATGGAAGTAATACTAATTATTTAGGTAACGGGACTGCTTATTGGTTAATTACACCTTATGCGTCCAATGCTCGTATTGAGTGGTTCAGCAGATCAGGTGGGTACAACTATGATGTGAGTGGTACTTACGGTAATCGGCCAGTTACAGTCATCGCTTCATTTTCGACCATTTCCACTGGAAATGGTACTCTAGAATTACCGTATAAAATAACGGGTGATACGGCTCCTGCCGTATCAGGAACAAAACTAAATTCGCGCTATGCTGGGGAATTTATAAGTTATGATAATAAATTATGGCGAGTAATGGGAGTAGAAAATGGTCTAACTAAAGTAATATACGATGGCGCAACAAGATTAACAACTGATGGAGTGTTTGGCTCAAATAATCTTGATTGGGGGACAATGAAAACAAGATTAGATGGAATTGGTATATCCACCGCTAAAATCGCCCAAAATCAAACATGGCAACGAGGATATATGGCTTGGGGTGATAATGTCTTGACAACATCACTTGCAAGTGGGAATCCCGTAACTTCAACATTTGGTCTTCCTAAAATGGGAGAAATATGGTCTAGTCAAAATAATAATAAAACAGCGAATTATGCCAAGTTTAAGAACCAAGACTACTGGTTAATGACACCCGATACGTCTCACGAGTGGTTTGCTACTTTCGAAGGAACCAGCCTCACAGATGTTGTGAGTAGTGCTCGCGGCGTTCGTTCAGTTTTCTTCTTTAAATCAGATGTAACAATAAATAGTGGTGATGGTACTCCAGATAGTCCATATGCATTAAATTAATTATTTGTTCTTTATTAAACATATTTAGCAATATAAAACTCAACAACTTCGATATAAACATTTATAAAACGATAAAACTAAAAATTATCGTTTTTTATTTGTTTTAAAAATAATTACTTTTCATTCCACTTTTCGACAAATTTATACATCTAAAGATATTAAACTAATAATAGGTGATGATTATGAAAGTAAATTTTATTATTCCAATTATGTTATCAATTATATTAGGATTCTTATGCTCAAAATTCATATTTAACAATTATATGGAGGAAAAGCCCGTATATAATGAAATAAAACGCGCTTATTTCTTACAATATGGGGTATATAAAGATGAAAATGTTTTAAAAGATGCGACTAAGAATTTAGATTCTAAATTAATATTAACTAATAATAAATTAAATTATGTTTATGTGTCTATAACAATGAGTGAAGAGAATGCTCTAAAGATAAAGTCTTTATTTGAAAAAGAAAATATTAATCTTTTTATTAAAGAAATAGAAATATCTAATAATGAATTAATTGAAAATATTGAACAGTTTGATGTTTTATTAAAAACTAGTACGACATTTAAACAAGTAAATTCCATTTCAAAAGTAATATTAAGTACTTATGAAGAAATTATTATAGGAAATAATTTGTGATTTTACCTATAATATATATAGGAGGAATTTATGAGTTACATAATAAAAGAATTAAACAAGGATGAACGTCCTAGAGAAAGGTTAATTAAATATGGAAGAGAATCTTTATCTGATTGTGAATTACTTGCTATAATGCTTAAAACAGGGTTTAAAAACAAGAATGTTATAGAACTAGCTAATGAGTTATTAATTAAATTTAATAATCTAAATAATTTAAAAGATATCACAATAAAGGAATTAAAAACTATTAAAGGAATTGGCGATGTTAAAGCAATTGAAATAATAAGTGCGATTGAATTAGGTAAAAGAATTTATTTAAAGCAACTAGAAGTAAACAGTACTTATAAAAGTGCGAAAGAAATATATGAAAATAGTAAATATTTATTTAATAACTTAAAACAAGAATATTTCTATTGCTTATACTTTGACAATAAACAAAAGTTAATTGAAAGGAAATTATTATTTATGGGAACTATTAATCAAAGTACTGTTCATCCAAGAGAAGTATTTAAACATGGCCTTGTCTTAAGTGCTTCAACTATTGTTTGTATGCATAATCATCCATCTGATGATGTTACACCTAGTCGTGCAGATATAGATTTTACTCAATGCTTAACAGAAATTGGTAAATTAATAAAAATACCAGTAGTAGATCATATAATTGTAGGAAGTAATAATTATTATAGTTTCTATGATAATAACTTGATAAAATGAAAAAACATTATAAATTATTAATTACTTGTTTATTAGTATTTTTATTTACTATCATTATATTATCTAATTATAAAACTAGTAGTGATATTCCAATAATTAATTATTTACAAGATTTAGTTTTAAATGTTAATAAATATTTTAATATCCCTAAAAAGAAATTACATAATTATAATACTATAATTGAAAATAATAAAGAATTAGAAAGTGAAATAAAAGAATTAAAAGAATTGAACAACATTAAAACAATTATATCTAATATTGATTATATTAATGCATCGGTTATTGCTAGGAATAATATTGATTTTTATAATACAATTACAATTGATAAAGGGAAAAAGGATCATATTAAAAATAATGAAGCAGTAGTTAGTGGTAAATATTTAATTGGTAAAGTAATTAAAGTAAACAATAATTCTTCAATTATAAAATTAGTAACTACTAACGATGTAATGTTTAATGTCTCTGTTTATATTAATAATAAAATACATGGGATATTATCGGGGTATGACAAAAAGACTAATAATTTAATGCTTTCTTTAATTACTTCGCCTTTAGAAATTAAAGTAGGGGATATAGTAACTACAAGTGGCCTAGGAGAAATATTTCCTAGTGGTATTCAAATAGGAACAGTAGAAAAAATAGATTTAAAACCAGATGGGATTACTAAAATAGTTTATGTTAAAGCTTATAAAAATTATGATAGAATTTCTTTTGTTAGCGTATTAAAAAGAGGTGAGAAGTGAATAAAATAATTTTAACCTTACTATTATTAATTGATATTTTATTAAATTTATATTTTAGTTTATTTAGTATCTTAAGTGTTTTATATATTTTAATCTTTATTAATAAAAAGAATATTAAATATTATCTTACTATAACAATTATTTTTGATTTAATTTTTACTAATACCTTTTTATTAACTACAGCCCTTGCACTTATTACTTATAAAATCAAGAAAAAAGCCTTTTAATATAATTTACTTTACTAATTACTTGACATTAGGGGTAGATTTGATAAAATAATAATGGAGGGTATAGATTATGAAAGAATTAGAAAAGATATTAAATGATTTAGGAATATCTAAAGTAAGATTAGCCAAATATTTAGGTGTTTCTAGGCAAATGCTATATAATTATTTAGGAATGGATAAACTTTCATTATGGCCTAAAGAAAAGATTATTAAATTATTCTTATTATTAAATATAAATAATGAAAAGGATTTAAAGAATATTGTTTGTGATGGGGAATATTTAATGGATGTTGAAGGAAGACTTAACAGTGGAGTAAAAGATTCCATTAATAAAGATATGCTGGCCGATTTAAAAGGTTTAAATAAAAAAGATACGGAAATACTAAATGATATTGTTATTCTTTTAAAAGAAAAGTTATTAGATGATAATACTAAAAAGACTCATAGTACACTAAGATATTTATATCATATTTTACAATCTATTGACACTAATAAAGAATTAAACTATATATTAGCTTATATGTCTAAAACATTAGGATTTACAGGGCCTTTAGAATTTGCTTTTAATGAAAATGAACAATTTATTTTTGAAAGTATTTTATTTTCAGCAATGACTTTATATAATAATGGGGGAGCATCACGTAGTAAATTAGCTGAATCTCATAAGAGATTTGTTAGTGAAATAGAACATAAAACTGAAGAAAAACTAAGTAGAACTCAAGAATTAAATACTGCTAAAGTTCAAGCTTTAAAAGAATTAAACTTTACAGAAATAAATGAAGATAATGCTAAAGAAGTATTAGAAAAAATAGCAGAGATTCAATCAAGAAAAGTATCATAAGGTTCTTAATAAAGAATCTTTTATGTTATAGAGGTGTCTAATGATAAATATTAGTTTTGCTATTGATAGTAATTTAATTATTAATGAATTATTAACTAATAAGAATATTGCTAAAAGTATAGATTATAAGCCTTTAATTGAATATATTATGTTTATCTATAATAAATACCATAATCAAGTAGAAGCCAATAAAATCATAACGAAATGCCCTAATTTTAAGGCTTTATTATTACAAGTGAGTATTTATCAGAAATATTTAACTAAATTAATTAAAAATACTCCTTATTATCAATTATATTTAATAAATGATATTTTAAAATTAAATAATTTTAATTGTTTTTTGATAGGGGAGTTATTACCTACTTCTTCTAATACAGCTTATTATTTAGGTAATAAACATTTTAAAATAGGTAAAAGTGAAGAAAATATTATTGCTATATATCATGAAGCAATGCATTCAATATTAGAATATAATGATATTAAAAGATTAAAAGAAACAAAAGATAAATTATTATTAAATCCTAATGATATTAATTTAATATGTTTAAAGGAACTAATAATGGATATTAACCACGCTATAATAGAATTATGCATTGAATACCAATTAGGTAGTTTGTTAGGCAATTATTTAAGTATTACTAATGGTCATGATGAAACTATAATATATAAACAAATGCTTATAAATGACTGGGAGAAGTATTTAAAGGATGCAAATAGTAATATATATCAATTTAGAGATACAGCAATTGATAAGATTTTAACTAAACATAAGTAAAATTAGTTGTTTATTTAACTTCCTATAATTGATATTATGTTAAGTTCTTAAGTTGGCAACAATAATATCCTAATATTTAATGCTTTTAATTATATTTCTAATTATTTAAATAATTATTGTAATACAATCCTATTTAAATAATCTATCCTTTTTATATTTATATATCGTTATCTAATTATTAATTATCATTTTGTTAATTAAATATATATATTAAATATTTAACTATATATTTACCTTTGTAAACTCCACTACTCTATTTGAATAATATAATCATATTTACACATAATAAATTAAGAGGTGAAAATGTGGAATTAAATAATAAACAAAGAATTAAATGTGAAGTAGATTGTTGTAAAAATCATGATTGTGGATGTAATGAATGTATATTAAGTGAAATAAACATCATTAAGAATAAACTAACTCATAAAGAAATTGACAAACAAGACACAATTTGTAATTGTTTTGAAAAAAGTAACCAAAGAAAAGACAAGAAATAATATATATCTTGTCTTTTTATTTTAATTTATCTAAAAAACTAGTACCAATAAATGGTGCGGGTACTTTAAAATTATCGCTAATTGTTGCTCCTATATCTGCAAAAGATTCTAATATATCTAGTCTTTTTGGTTCTTTAAAAGCTCTGCTAAATAATATTACAGGTACATTTTCTCTAGTATGATCAGTTCCTTTAAAAGTTGGATCGTTTCCATGATCAGCTGTTAAAATAAGTAAATCATCATTATTTAATTTATTAATAATTAAAGGTATTTCTACATCTAATTCTTCAATTGCTTTCGCATAACCTTCTAAATCTCTTCTATGCCCATATAAACTATCAAATTCATTTAAATTAGCAAAACATAACCCCGTAAAGTTTTTATCCATTATATCAATTAATTTACTAACTCCTAATTCATTAGTTGGTGCTTTTATTGTTTTAGTAATTCCCTCAGAATCAAATATATCATTTATTTTACCTATTGCTATAGTATGAAATCCAGCTTCTTTAATATTATCTAAAACACTACGCATTGGAGGTTTAACTGCATAATCGTGTCTATCTTCAGTTCTTTTAAATTTCCCTGGTCTTCCATTAAATGGTCTTGCAATAACTCTACCTACTCGCCATTCTTCTTTCATCGTTAATTTTCTAATTATTTCACATATTTCATATAATTTATTAAGGGGGATTATATCTTCATGGGCTGCTACTTGTAAATTAGAATCAGCCGATGTATATATAATTAAAGCCCCTGTTTGCATGTGTCTTTCTCCAAGTTCTTCAATTATTTTTGTACCGGATTCAGCTTTATTGCCAATTACTCTTTTTCCTGTATAATATTCTATAGAATCAATTAATTCTCTAGGGAATCCCGTTTCTCCAAATGTTTTAAAGGCAACATCACATTTAATACCCATTAATTCATAATGTCCAGTTAAAGTATCTTTCCCAGCATTATTTGGCCTTGCAATTGTATAGTAAGCATCTGTATTTAGATTTTCATTCATATTAACAGTATCTAAAAACCCTAATTTCTTTAAATTCGGAATAAATAAATCATAATTATCTTTAATATGTCCTAAAGTATTTGAGCCAATATCCCCATATTTATCTGCATCTTTAGCTTCCCCTACTCCTAATGAATCTAACACAACTAAAAATATTCTTTTAAATTTCATAATTATATAATTTCCTTTCTTGGATGACTTTTATTATAATTTGTTTTAACTACTTTATCAGTTATATGCGTATAAATCTTTGTTGTTTTAATATCACAATGTCCTAATAATTCCTGAACACTTCTTAAATCAGCCCCATTTTCAATCATATGTGTAGCAAATGAATGTCTTAATGTATGAGGAGTAATATTTTTACTAAGTCCTTTTTCATTTAATAATTTTTTTAAAATAATAAAGAATCCTTGTCGAGATATTTTTTTACCGTGATTATTTAAAAACAAATAATTATTTAAACTCTTTTTAACTAAATTACCTCTTCTTTGTAAATAAGCATTTAATGAAAGCAATACATATTCGCCAATTGGAACGATTCTTTCCTTACTTCCTTTACCTACACATCTGATGAAGCAGTTATTAAAATCTATAGCATTAAAGTCTAAATTAATTAATTCACTAACTCTAAGCCCCGCTCCGTACATTAATTCTAACATAGCTTTATTCCTATAGTCAAATGCTGTTACTAAATTAATATCAAATAATTTATCTATTTCTTCTATGGTTAGATATTCAGGTAGTCTTTTTTTTAATCTCGGTCTATCAATATATGCACTAACATCTTTTTTTAAATATTTTTCTTTAATTAAAAAAGCATGAAAAATTTTAATTGAAGTTATATAACGTGACATTGTAGTACTTTCTAATTCATCTGTTTTAAGGCTTTCAAGGAATGAAGTTATATCATCGGTTTTAATATCATTAATATCAACAATCTTTTTATTATTTAGATAATTAATATATTTAGTTAAATCATATTGATAAGATTTAATAGTATTATCTGATAGACCTTTTTCTATTTTAATATATTGTAAATATTTCTTTATAAACACTTCCAATTTAATCACCTATTAATAATTATAGCATACTTCTTCATAATTTGATAAAATATTATTAGAGGTAAAAAAATTATGGAAAAGTTATTAGCGTTTAAATTGGCACCTAAAAAACTAGATGATATTATTGGACAAGAGCATTTAGTAGGTGAAAATAAAATATTAAGAAATCTAGTTAATAATAAAAAATTATTTTCTATGATTTTATATGGAAAACCGGGAATAGGCAAAACGAGTATTGCTAATGCTATTGTGAATGAAATAGATGTAAGATATCGAAGTTTAAATGCCGTTATTAATAATAAAAAGGATTTTGATATTATTGTCGAGGAAGCTAAAATGTATGGTAATATAGTAGTAATAATGGATGAAATACATCGTCTTAATAAAGATAAACAAGACTTGCTTTTACCTTATTTAGAAAATGGAATGATTACTTTAATAGGATTGACAACTAGTAATCCATATCATAAAATTAATCCCGCTATTCGCAGTAGATGTCAAATATTTGAACTTACGGAACTTACAACCAATGATATAGTTAAAGGCTTAAATAAAGCTATATTAGATGATAGTTTGTTAGGTATAAAAATTGATAAAGAAACTATAAAATTTATGGCTACCTTAGCAGGAACAGATTTAAGATTTGCTTATAATTTACTTGAAGTAGCTTATTATTCTTCTAATGATAAAGTAATTACAATTGATTTAATTAAAAATATTAATAGTAAACCTGTAATATTTGCCGACAATAATGAAGATGGGCATTATGATTTACTTAGTGCATTTCAAAAGTCTATTCGAGGAAGTGATGTCAATGCTTCACTACATTATTTAGCAAGGCTTATTGAAATTGGTGATTTAGATAGTATTTACCGAAGAATGAGTGTTATTTGTTATGAAGATATAGGACTAGCTAATCCTAGTATGGGTCCTAAAGTAATGGCTGCTATTTCAGCTTGTGAATTAGTTGGATTACCGGAAGCTAGAATCCCTTTAAGTGTTGTAATTATTGAATTAGCCTTATCACCAAAATCAAATACAGCACACATAGCTCTTGATTTAGCTTTAAATGATTTAAAACTAGGAAATACAGGTAATGTTCCTAAACATATTAAAAATGGAAACCCCGATTACAAATATCCTCATGATTATCCTAATAATTATGTAGTTCAACAATATTTACCAGATAATATCAAAAATAAGAAATATTATCAAGGGAAAAACACTTCTAAATATGAAAAAAGTTTAATTGATATTAATAATAAATTAGAAGAAATAAAAAAGGGTTAAGTAATTTAATCCTTTTTAATGCTTATTATTTTATTTTTTGATAATTAGTTACTTGAATACGTTGATAATCATCTCTATTATCTAATATATGTGGCATTGTTGTACTTAAAGTACAAGGAGTTGAATATCTTCTTAATAATAGTTGAATATTATAATAATCACTTTTAAAAGCAAACATTTCATTTAATAGTTTTTGACTATCTAAACTTAATTGCCCAATATTAAATGCAATAAATTGTACATATCTTTTATAGTCATATAAAATACTATTAAATCTAGCAATATCCATCCTACTACAATATATTAAACTTTTAGAAATTTCTAACTCTTTAAAAGCAATATTAAATATATCAGTTATTTTAGTTTTAGAAAAATCTAATAAAACATTATTCATAAATTCAGGATAAGCATCAAGATTTATATCTAAGGCATCTCTATTAACATTTAATACGCTATTTTTAAGATGTTTTAATAAAAATATTTGATCTTTAAGAGATAATTCATTAAAAACATTATTATTATGTTTACAGTTTAATGACCTCGCTGTTAATACTGATAAAGCTTCATCTAATTCCATTTTATTTCTCCTTAAACATATTAAAATTTAATATCTTTTAGTAAATTTATTAAATTTTTCTATTTCGCTAGTTTCCAAATTAGTTTTAGAAAGTTCTTCTAATAATTTCTTTTGATCACGAGATAACTTTTTAGGCATAATAACATTAATTATTAAATACATATCCCCTTTATGATAATTAGATTCATTATTAACACCTTTACCTTTAATACGTTGTTTATCGCCACTATTACTACCTTCAGGTATAGTTAATATAATTTTTCCATATACAGTGGGGATTTCTTTTTTACATCCTAAAATAGCTTCAGTAATTGTAATTGGTACTTCTAAATAAATATCATCATCTTCTCTTTTAAAATATTCATGTTCTTTGACGATGAATTCAATATATAAATCTCCACTAGGGCCTCCATTAGAGCCAGCTTCTCCTTTATTTGAGATACGAAGACGATTTCCATTATCTACTCCACTTGGAATAGTAACTGATATTACTCTATTTTTTTTGATTTTACCTGTTCCTCTACATTTATTACAACTAGTTTCAAAAGTTTTTCCTCTACCACCACAAGTTGGACACGTTACTTTAGTTAAAAATGACCCTAAAATAGTCCTTTGTTCACTAGTAATAGTACCACTACCATGGCATTTATCACAAGTTGTCTCACCATGTCCACCTAAACCTTTACAACTATCACAATTTTCAGTAATATCAATTTCAATATCTTTTTTAGTTCCATAAATAGCCTCTTCAAAAGTAATATTCATGCGATATAATAAATCATCACCTTTAGTAGCTCTTGTTTGAGATTTTTTACTTTTACCTCCCCCAAAGAAACTTCCTAAGATATCTTCATAATCAAAATCTGAAAAGTCAAATCCTCCTCCAAAACCTCCAGAGAATCCTCCCCCATTATTTCCGTTGCTTCCGTTAGTAAAAGCATCATGCCCAAATTGATCATATTGACTTCTTTTTTGACTATCGGAAAGAACACTATAAGCTTCTTGTACTTCTTTAAATTTAGCCTCAGCTCCACTATCTTTATTAACATCAGGATGATATTGTTTAGCTAATTTCCTAAAAGCACTTTTAATATCTGCATCACTAGCATTTTTATTAACACCTAAAGTTTCATAATAATCTTCTTTTTTCAAACTTCTTCACCTCTTCTAATTTTTATTTAATTTAATAAATTCATCAATTGTTTCATCAAACATATTTATCGCGCTTTTAATAACATTAGGATTAGTTATATCAACCCCTGCTATTTTTAAAATATTAATTGGTTCATCTTTATTCCCTGATTTTAAAAATTCTAAATATTTAGGAATATAATTTTCTTTTTCTGTTAATATTTTATTAACAATATAACAAGCACTAGAAAGCCCAGTAGCGTATTTATAGACATAAAAATTCATATAAAAGTGTGATATTCTCATCCATTCATATTTAATGTCATCATCAATAATAATATCACAATTAAAGTATTTCTTATTTAATTTTAAATACTCTTCTTCTAAATATTTACTGGTTAAAACATTACCTTGTTCTACTGTTTGATAAATTAATTTATCAAATTCACAAAACATCGTTTGTCTATAAATAGTAGATTTGAATAATTCCATTAATTCATTTAAAATAATTAATTTTTCTTTTTTACTATGACTATTTTTTAACATATATTTATATAATAATAATTCATTAACTGTTGAAGCTACTTCAGCTACAAATATCTTATAACTAGCTTCTGTATAACTATTATTATTTTTAGATAAATAAGAGTGAATCGAATGTCCCATTTCATGAGCAAGAGTTGACACATCATTTAATCTATCATTATAATTTAATAACATAAAAGGTTTTGTTGCATAACTTCCCCAAGAGTATGCTCCACTTCTTTTACCTACATTTTGATAAATATCTATCCATCTTTCATCAAAAGCCATATTAACTATTTTAATATAATCTTCTCCTAAAACACTTAAAGCTTTAATAACTAACTCTTTTCCTTCAGCAAAAGGATATTTTTTAGTATCATCTTTAATTAAAGGTGTATAAAGATCATATAAATGGAATTCATCTAGATTAAGGATTGTCTTTTTAACATCATAATATTTAAATAAAACACTTAAGTTATCGTTAACAGTTTTAATTAAATTATCTACTATTTTAACATTTACATTATCAGAAAACAATAAATATTCCATTATAGAATTATATTTATATGTTTTGGCTAATAAAACATTCCCTTCTATTTCTCCATATAATGTACTAGCTAATGTGTTTTTAAGTCCTTCATAGGCTTTATACATAGAAAAAAAAGCATTTTTACGTAACACACGGTCAAATGAAGTTAAATATTTAGTGTAATTACTGTTATTTAAGGTATTACTTTGTCCTTTACTATCTAAAATATCAGTAAATTTAATCTCCGCATTTCTAATTAAAGCTGCTGTATCATTAGATTTATTTAAAATATTAGAAAATGATGATATTATTTTTTCTTCTTCTTTAGATAAAGTATGTATTTTATATCTAAATATTTCTTCTAAATATCTTTTAAATTTTAATAATTTTGGTTCTTCTTTAAAATATTGTTCTATAATACTATAATTATATGATAAAAATAATGGTCTTAAAAAAGAAAAACTTTCTTCGAATTTAGTATTTATATTATCAATAATACTAGATAATTCTAAATATTCATTATTTGTTTTATCTTCATCACTTTTCATTTTAGCATATACATATATTTTTTCTAAAAGTATATTAACTGATTCAAATTCTTCTAAAAATTGATAAAGGTTTAAGGCACTTATCATAATAGAATCTTTTTTTGCTAGTAACTCATTTTTCATGTTTTCTATTTTTTTAATATCTTTTTCTAATTCTAGTTTATTTTTATAAATACTTTCTAAATCCCATTTATATTTACTTTCTATTTCATCTCTTCTTTTATCCATCTATTCTCCTAATTATAAGAAGGCTCTAGTTGCCTAGAACCTTTTTATTTTATTATTTTTCTTCGTATTGTGCTTCTTTTACATCATCAGTTTTGGTATCGTTATTGGCATTAGTTTCATTGTTTTGTTCACTTGCTTCTTTTGCTTGTTGTTCTTTTTGAACATTTTCATATACTTTAGTAGCTAAAGCCATTGCTTTTTCAGTTAATTTTTCTTTTGTAGATTTAATTAACTCTATATCATTTTTTTCTAAGGCATCTTTTGCTTCTTGAATTAATTTTTCTGTTTCTGTTTTTTCTTCATCTGTTATTTTATCTGCTAAATCTTTAATAGATTTTTCAGTTTGGAAAATCATTTGTTCAGCATCATTTTTAATTTCAATTTCTTCTTTACGTAATTTATCTGCTTCTTTATTTGCCTCAGCATCTTTCATCATCTTATCAATTTCTTCTTCACTTAATGAAGTATTAGAAGTAATTGTAATTGATTGTTCCTTATTTGTTCCTAAGTCTTTAGCTTTAACATTTACAATACCATTTGCATCAATATCAAATTTAACTTCGATTTGAGGTACACCACGAGGTGCGGCAGGAATATTTCCAAGTTGGAATCTTCCTAATGTCTTATTATCACTAGCCATACTTCTTTCACCTTGTAATACATGAATGTCAACCGCAGGTTGGTTATTAGCCGCCGTTGAGAATACTTGTGATTTAGAAGTAGGAATAGTTGTATTTCTTTCGATTAATACCGTCATTACTCCACCTAATGTTTCAATCCCTAAAGAAAGTGGTGTAACATCTAATAAAACAATATCGTTAACTTCCCCAGTTAAAACCCCACCTTGAATAGCTGCTCCCATGGCAACAACTTCATCAGGATTAACTTCTTTAGATGGTTCTTGTCCTAATTCTTTTTTAATTAAATCATATACCATTGGTATTCTTGTAGAACCTCCAACAAATATAACTTTATCAATATCTTCTTTTTTAATTTTAGCATCTTTAATAGCGTTTCTCACTGGTGTTAATGTTGATTCAACTAAATCTCTAATTAAATCTTCAAACTTAGCTCTTGTAAGTGTCATTTCTAAGTGAAGTGGTCCGTTTGCTCCTTGAGAAATAAATGGTGCTGAAATTTGAGTAGTTGTAACTCCACTTAAATCTTTTTTAGCTTTTTCTGCTATTTCTTTTAATCTTTGCATAGCCATTTTATCAGTTGATAAATCTATACCATTTTCTTTTCTAAATGTTTCTACTAAGTAATCAGTAATTCTCTTATCAAAATCATCGCCACCAAGTTTATTATTACCTGCTGTTGATTTAACTTCAAATACACCATCACCTAAATCCATGATAGATACATCAAATGTACCTCCACCTAAGTCATAAACTAAAACTGTATGTGTCTTTTCTTGTTTATCAAGTCCATACGCTAAAGCTGCCGCGGTTGGTTCATTAATAATTCTTTCTACTTCAAGCCCAGCAATTTTACCGGCATTTTTAGTTGCTTGTCTTTCAGCATCGTTAAAGTATGCAGGCACTGTTATAACAGCTTTAGTTACTTTTTCTCCTAAATAACTTTCGGCATAATCTTTCATATAAGATAAAATCATTGCACTAATTTCTTCAGGTGTATATTTTTTACCTTCTGCTTCTACTTTTTTATCAGTTCCCATTATTCTTTTAATACTAGATACTGTATTTATATTGGTAACACATTGTCTTTTAGCAGCATCCCCTACTATTCTTTCTCCATTTTTAAATGCCACTACTGATGGAGTTGTTCTTCCTCCTTCAGGATTTGGTATTATAATAGCTTGTCCTCCCTCTAATACGGAAACACAACTATTAGTTGTTCCTAAGTCAATTCCTATAATTTTTGCCATATTAAGCACTCTCCTTTTCATTTTTAATTTCTTTTTTATTTACTTTAACAATAGATGGTCTTAATAATCGTTCTTTTAATTTATAACCTTTTAATAATACTTCAGTTATAATATCATCCTCAAGTCCATCAACGTTATCAGTCATAATTGCATTATGAAGATTATGATCAAATTTTTGATCTAATGCTTCTATTTCACTAACTCCATATCTTTTTAATATATCATTAAGTGTCCCATACATCATTTTAAATCCATCTAAGAATTTAGATAGTTCATCAGTTAAGTTTGCATCATCTAATTTAATTGCTCTTTCAAAATTATCCATAACTCCAATTATTTCCATTATTATATCACTACTTGCATATTTAAGAAGATTGGATACTTCTTCATCTTTTCTTTTCCGATAATTAATTAACTCAGCTTTTTCTAATAAAACTTTGTTTTCTAATTCCTTAATTTTATTATTTAGTTCATCAACATTTATTTTATTTTCTTCTACTTTTTCTACTTTTTCTTTTTTCATCTAGTCTCCTTTTTCTCTATAGTTTTTTTAATATAATCTAATAATTGAACAACTCTTTCATAATCCATTCTTTTAGGGCCTATAATAGCAATTGTTCCCGAATCATAACCATTATTATATTTAGTCTTAATAACAGTCATATCATCATCTAAATTGTTTTCTTTCCCTATGTAGATATTAATATTATTGTCAATTTCTTCAATATTATTTATTGTATCGACATTGTCTAGTTTATTAAAGATATCTTTAATTTTATCAACATTATCAAATTCTGGTTGTTTTAATATATTGTTTTTACCAACTATATTAATATTATCAGTTTTAAAGTTGTTAAATACATTGTAAAATACATTATATAAAATCTCATGATCTTTAACATATTTAGAAATAATTGGTTTAATTTCAAACTCTAACTTTGTAGATACTTCTTCTATAGGTGTACCTATAATTAAATTATTAATTAATGATACTGTTTGTTTAATATCTTCTAATGATACATTCTCTACTTTAATATTTTTATGTTCTACATGCCCTTTATCTGTTATTACAATAATAATTAAATTTCCATCATTCATTGGAATAACTTCAATTTCTTTTAAACAGTTATCTTTAGCATTTGAGCCTAAGACAATGGAAGTATATGTTGTCATTTCAGATATAATTTCTAAACTTTTAGTAATATAATCGTTAAGTTGTAATTGCGAATTAGTAAATAATGTTTGAAGTTTAATTAAATCTTCACCATTAATTTCTTTTAATTTCATTAAATGATCAACGTAGTATCGATAACCTATTTCACTAGGAATTCTTCCTGATGATGTATGTGTTTTTTCTAAGAGTCCTAAATCTTCTAAAATAGACATTTCACTCCTAATTGTTGCACTTGAACATTTAAGTTCATCACATATCAAATTAGACCCCACCGGTTTAGCCAATTTAATATACTCATCGACAATTAACTTTAATATATCACTTTGTCTATTAGTAAGCATTTAACACCTCCTTAGCACTCTAATTTTTCAGTGCTATTAACATTATAATTCTATGCTTAGCACTTGTCAAGCATTACTGCTAATTTTTTTAAATTAATTTTTACAAAAGAAAAAGTAGTCTAAAACTGCTTTTAAATACGATATATTTTGGACAATAAAGTCTTTAATGGATAATACTAGCATTTAATTCTTTTTCTATTTCATCTATAAAATCATCATTTGCTGTTTTACTACTAGAAATTGTTGAAATAGCAAAATCTTTATTATTTAATTTCTTCATTTAAACAACTCATTTCATAAATTACTATATATTTGTCAGCATATTTTTTTTCTTTAATTTTATCTAAACTATCAAATTCCTTTAAATTATTATTATTATCTACTTCACACACAATTATTCCTTTACTATTTAATATTTCTAATTTTAATATATCTTTTATAATATCATTTACAACATCCATTTTATATGGCGGATCTAAAAATATTACATCAAATTTAATATTCTTCTTTTTAAAAAATATAAGTGCATTATGATAATCCATTAAAAGAACTTCTGTAAATTCAGTAATATTTAGTTCTTTAATATTTTCTTTTATAGTTTTAATAGCTAATTTATTATTATCGACAAAGTAACATGCTTTACTTTTATTAGATAAAGCTTCAATACCCAAATTCCCTGTTCCTGAAAATAAATCTAAAACCGTACTATCATCTAAATAATAATTAATAATTGCAAACAATGATTCTTTAACCCGATCCATTGTTGGCCGAGTATTTATTAAAGTAAATCCTTTTAAACTTCTGCCTTTATATTTTCCACTAATTATTTTCATTATCTCACCTATTTTAATTATAC
>JAVWBB010000016.1:0-17288 GCA_036649735.1 Bacilli bacterium | reverse complement strand
ATTCATTATACTATAGATTAGAAATTTGTGCGTGACTAATTTGTAATAATTAAAACCCATAAAAAAATAGTATAACTATAGTGAATAGTTATACTATTTTAAATATTTTTTTCTAAACGATAAACATTAATACTAGGATGATTAAATAATCTAATATTATATTGATTAGTGCCTATCCCACCACTTATAAATATTTTAGATTTATTTACTTGATAATTACTTTTATAATAATTTTGATATATTAATTTATTTAAATAGGGGATATTAATATGATAATTATGTGTATGACCAGCTAAAACTAAATTAGGGGAGAATCTTGTTAATAATTCTTTAATATCTTTGGGATTATGAACTAAAGAAATTGTATAAATATTTTCATTAAGGGGGTCAGTATAATATTGAAAAGCTTTATCCATGTCAATATTATTAGTCTCAATTCCCGTTATTAGTATAGGATTTAAAGAATTATTATATATTACATCGTAGTTATTATTTAAATCTTTAAAATTACTGTCTTTAAAAATAATATTAGTATCTTTATTATCATCTTCACCACTAATATAATATTTTCCTATTGAACTATCTATTTTTTTTAGATATTTAATTATTGTTAATTTATCACTAGCGTTTAATTTATAATTATCTTTAATTAAATCTCCAGTAAAAACAATAATATCAGGTTTATATTTATTAATTTCTTTAGTAAGTTTTTTTAAATTAGTATCTTTATTATAATGAATATCACTTAAATGAATTATTTTAGTTCCTTCAAATGACTTAGGAATAGTTGAATTAGTTATTAAATATTCATTTATTTTTAAACCTGATGAACCAATATAGCGAGCATATAAATAGATTAATCCTCCTATAAAAACAATTATAAATAAAAAGATTAAAAATCTATATAATATTTTTTTAAAAAAATTACTATGTTCTTTATTAACAGTTTTTTTTAGGCTTTTTACTTTTTCTTTATTTTTTTGAATTCTACTTACCATATTATAAAGCCCATACCAACAATAGAAATAATTGTTAAAATCGAATTATGTAAAGCGTGCATAAAAATAGGCGTTATGGCATTATTAGTTTCATAATACATCATGGAAAAGGTAAATCCTAAAGCTCCATAAGGAATAATAAATAAAAAGTCTTGAAAAGTCGTACAAGAAAAAGCAATATGAAGAATTCCAAATAATAAACCAGATAAAATAGAGCCAATATATTTATTTTTAATAATATCTTTAATTGTTTTTCTAAAACATAATTCTTCGACAATTGGTGCGATTATACCTGCTGAAAGTAATGCAAGAAAGGGAGTATTTTCAATCATTCCTTGAACTAATTCTTCATTAGCAGCAATTCCCCCAGTTACAATTGTTAAAATAATATTAGAAACCATCATAATTACTAGACCAAGTATCCAATATTTAAACCCTGCTTCTAGATTACTAATTATATTTTTTTTAAAGTTAATTAAATCTTTTTTTAAATCTTTCCTATAAATAAATAATAAAATAGCAACTAAAGATACATTAGAAAATAAATTTAATAAAGTGTTTTGAATATCACTTAAATTATTAACGTCTAAATGAAATATCCAAACGGGAATAAATTGTAAATAAGTTACACAAAAGAATAATAAAATAGTTCCTAAACTAAGGACAATTTTTTTTACATCTTTTTTATCCCAATTAGTAATAATTGTATAAGTTGCAAAAACAAAAATAATATATAATATAATTCTTAATATAAAAACAAACCACTCCATAAAATCCTCCTATATTTCTAAAATAATTTTAGCACATAATAAAAAAAAAAAGAAGTGTTATATACTTCTATACAAGTCTTTATCTTTAAATGGATTAGTTTTATCAATTTTATCAGTAAACATAATCCCATTTAAATGGTCTATTTCGTGTTGGAAAGCAATAGCTAAATCTTCTCTAGCTCGTATTTTTAATTTATCACCATTTGTATTAAAACATTCTATTGTAATTCTTGCATGGCGTAAAACAATTCCTTCTGTTTCACGGTTAACACTTAAGCATCCTTCACCATCTTCAACATAAATTAACTCACTTGATGTTGATAATATTTTAGGATTAACAATTACATAAGTTTCAAATACTTCTGCTTCAATTTCTAAAACAACAACAAAGTATCGTTTTAAAACTCCTAACTGAACACCAGCCATTCCCATTCCTGGACGTAAATTATATTTTTGTGCTTTTTCTTCGATTTGACTATTAGTTAAATATTCAATCATTAAATCAATATTTTTCAAATCTTTTTTATCCATAGGAAAAACAACTTCATTACTTATTTTTTTTAATATTTTATTAGATTCATCTAAAATGTCTTTGTTTTTTAACATATTTATCACCACACGTCCTATTTTACTAAAAATTCATAAAAAAATAAAGGAAAATTGTAAATTAAATAAAAAACACGCATACATTAAAACTAGGAGGATAAGTATGGAAAGATATAGTGAAATAATTACTAAAAGAGTAATTGGTAAAGGTAAGAAAATATTTAGAGACCAAAAAACTATTATACCCACCAATATTCCAACAACTATTTTAGGATGCTGGGTTGTAAATCATCAAGTCAAGGGTTACAAAAATAACGATAAAATAAATGTTGAAGGAAGTTATGATGTTAATATATGGTATGCCTTTGATGACAATTCTAAAACCGATGTTATGAATTTAACAGATACTTATAAAGAAACAGTTAGTTTAAAAAATGTAAGTACTTCATATAATACGAATGAAGAAGTAATTATACGAAGTTTAAAAGATCCTGTTTGTTTAGATGCAATTATTAATGAAGGAAATATTAATTATGTAGTAGAAAAAGAATTAGGTATTGAAATAATTGGCGATGCTAAAGTAAAAGTATTAGTTGAAGAAAATGATGAGGTGTGGGATGAATTAGAAATAGATAATATGGAAAAAATTAATGAGGCAATTGATGAAGAAGTTCAAGAAGAATATTTTAATTAACAAATAAACGGATTTAATAATCTGTTTTTTTAATTTGAAAATAATATGTAAATATTAAATAATTATTTATTTTAAACTATTATAAATATTAAAATTAGGCTATAATAATAACAATGGGAGAAAAATATGCAAGAGTTTATCGATGTAATAATTAACAATTTAGTTATCTTTTTAGCTAATTTTGGAGTTTTAGCGGGAGTATTGATAATCTTATTAGAATCAATTTTACCAATATTGCCACTTGCTTTTTTTATTGCTCTTAATATATTTACATTTGGTAATGTTCTAGGCTTTTTAATATCTTATTTTGCTACTTGCTTAGGATGCATATTGTCATTTATATTGTTTCGTTATTTTTTTAGCAATAAATTAGAAGCATATATTCAAAAACGTCACAGTAAAAAATTAGATATCTTACTAAAGCGAATTAACAATTTTAAATTTAGTGAATTGACAATATTAATTGCACTTCCTTTTTCGCCAGCCTTTTTAATAAACATAGCAGCGGGGCTTTCAAAGATGAGTTTTAAAAAGTTCTTAAGCAGTATACTAATTGGAAAGACCTGTATTATTTATTTTTGGGGATATGTTGGTAAAAGTTTATTAGAAAGCATTACGGATTTAGATACAATTATTAAAGTTAGTTTAATGTTGGTCTTTGCGTATTTAGTATCTAAATTATTAGAAAAAAAGATTAAAATTGAATAGGAGTAAAGAAGTATGGATTATATTATTATTGGTTTATTAGTTATTGTAATTATTTTAGTTGTAATTACATTGTTTAAAAATATTAATGAGGCAAATATAACAGAAAGATTGGGAAAGTTTGAAGTTAATTTAATAAAGGAAATAAGTGATTTTAAAACAAATTTTAGTAAGGATTTAAATAGTGATTTTAATAACTTAAATGAAAAATTAGAGTATCGTTTAGCGCTTATTAATGAAAAAGTAAATGAACGACTTGATCAAAACTTTGAAAAAACAAATAAGACTTTTATATCTGTTTTAGATCGTTTAAGTAAAATAGATGAAGCCCAAAAAAACATTGAAACATTATCAATTGATATCGTGTCTCTACAAAGTGTTTTAACGGATAAGAAGACAAGAGGGATATTTGGAGAAGTAAATTTAAAACATATTTTAGTTAGTGTTTTTGGAGAATGTAATGACCGCATATATCGTTTACAATATCCATTTGATAATAATACCATTGCTGATTGTGTTTTATTTGCGCCTCAACCACTAGGAACAATTGCAATTGATTCGAAATTCCCCTTAGAAAATTATCGCTTAATGGTGGATAAAAATTTAAAACAAGTAGAAAGAGATACTTACGAGAAACAATTTAAAATAGATGTTAAAAAACATATTGATGCAATTGCCACTAAGTATATTATTGAAGGAGTAACGGCAGATCAAGCAATTATGTTTTTACCAGCCGAAGCAATTTTTGCAGAAATTAATGCGTATCATGCAGATATAGTTGATTATGCCTATAAAAAACATGTTTGGCTTACATCCCCAACAACGTTGATATCAACACTTACGGTAATTGAAATGATTATTAAAAATATGGAAAGAGATAAATATACACAAATAATTCACGAAGAATTAAATAAATTAGGATTAGAATTCAATCGCTTTAAAGATCGTTGGGATAAATTATCAAAAAGTATTCAAACTGTTAATAAAGATGTTGAAAATTTTCAAATAACAACAGAAAAAATTAAAAAGAAGTTTGATAGTATTAGTGAAGCTGATTTTGAACAAACTGATGAAATTAATGATAAATATGATTGATAGTCTAATTAATAAATTTTTAAAAAGTGAATATAAAAATAATATTTGCATATATTATTAATGTGTGATATACTCTATGAGTGATTAAGTCACTGGAACTTATATTCTTTTATTATTCTCTTTCTTGTAGTAAGGATTAGATAACACTTAGAATCCAAAGTCCAACAATTATAAGGAGGAAAAGACAATGGCATTTACTGATAAAACTATCAAATGTGTAGATTGTGGTGAAGAATTTATTTTTACTGCTAACGAACAAGAATTTTACGCTGAAAAAGGTTTCACAAATGAACCTAAAAGATGTAAACCTTGCAGAGACAAGAAAAAAGCTGAAAAAAGAAATTTTAACTTTGATAGAAAAGATAGAGATTAATCTCTATCTTTTTTTATACCTAAATTTTTCAGAATTAAAAATATTAAATATATCACCATCTAGGGGCTTAATTCCAAAATCATGACTAAATGCAATATTATAGTTATTATCACTACTTTTTATAGTAAAAGGATTTAAAGTATAAACAGTAATATTTGACATTATACATTGACATAGTTCAGATAAAATAGAATAATTAATTATTTTATTATTTTTATTAATTAATATGGCCATATCTATAGCATTACTAGGATTATCAATATCTAAGATGTTAACATTATGCTTTTCTTTTTCCTTTGCCAATTGTTTATAAATACTATTTAAAGTAAAATATTGTTTTCTATTAATACTTGTAGTTGGTATTTCTAGAATAGTTTCATGTGTTGCCATAGTACTGTAGTATTCATAAGGTAAATAAACTTGATGTCCTAAAAGACTTAAGTCTTTTGCATAGGGTGCAATTAAATTGTAATCATCATAATCACATATAAATAATATATTTAAGTGAGGCTCATTTATTTTTTCTTTCATAATTTCCCTTTCTTTTATTACGTATTATAGCATTTTCGTAAAAAAATGTCTATACTTTGAAAAAAACTAATATTAATTTAAAATATTTGATATAATATAAGAAAGGTGGGAGAATATGAAATATTATTTAATAGGTATTAAAGGCGCTGGGATGAGTACTTTAGCGTGTATTCTTTATGATTTAGGAAATGAAGTTAGTGGGTATGATGATACAATTACTTATAAATTTACTGAAGAGGGTTTAGTAAAAAGAGGTATAAAGATTTATAATACTAATGAACATAGTCTAGATAAAGACATGATTGTTAGTTATTCAGAAGCATTTTCAAAAGATCATAAAGAAATATTAAGAGTTAAAGAATTAGGTTTGTATATTAAAAGTTATCATGAGATATTAGGTGATTTAACTAAAATGTTTTCATCGATTTGTGTTGCGGGTACTCATGGAAAAACGACAACTAGTTTATTAATATCCCATATTTTAATAAATACAATAGGTTGTAATTATTTTGTAGGAGATGGCAGTGGCTTTGCTAATAAAGATAATAAATTATTTGTAATTGAATCATGTGAATTTAATAAGCATTTTTTAGCATATCATCCAGATACAACCATTATTACCAATATAGAGTTAGAACATGTAGAATGTTATAATGGAATAGAAGATATTATAAATACTTTTAGTACATTAGCTAATAAAAGTACTAATAAAATCATTGCTTGTGGGGATGATTTAAATGTTCAAAAAATGATTGTAAATAAAAAAATTGTTTATTATGGTTTTAATGAAAATAATAATGTAGTTGCTAAAAATATTGAATTAAATGAAAATGGTAATAAATTCGATGTCTTTTATGATAATCAATTGTTAGGAAACTTTTATTTACCGTCATATGGTAAGCATATGATTTTAAATGCTCTAGCAGCAATTATTGTTTGTTTAGATAATAATATTAGTATAGAAGATATTAAAAAACATATGCAAACATTTCAAGGTGCAAAAAGAAGATTTAAAGAAACTATAATAGGAAATAGAGTTATAATAGATGATTATGCTCATCATCCTACAGAAGTAAGTGTAACTCTTGATGCGGCAAGACAAAAATACCCCAACAAAACAATTATTGGTTTATTAAAGCCTAATACTTATACAAGAACAAGAGCGCTATACAAAGATTTTGCAAAAGCATTAAACAAAGCTGATCATGCTTTTGTAACAGATATTTATTGTGATCGTGAAAAAAAAGAAGATTATCCATCTATTACTTCTGATTTGATTATTAATTTATTAAATAATGGTGAACATATCGGACTTGATTCAATTGATAAATTATTACAGTATGATAATAGTGTAGTTTGTTTTATGAGTTGTAAAGATATTAACAGTTTAAAGGATGCATATATAAATTTAATAAAATAAATATAAAATGTATATTAATGCTTGATTTATTTATATAATTTTGATATCATTAATTTACATTTCAAATGGCGATGTAGCTCAGCTGGCTAGAGCATTCGGTTCATACCCGAAGGGTCGGGGGTTCAAGTCCCTCCGTCGCTACCAAATGTATTTGCCCTTATTTTATAAGGGTTTTATTATGCTTAAATATTTTTTGAATTTTTAAAGTTTTTAGTAAAATATGTATAAAAATGTCTAAATAATTTGATTTAAATTGTAAGAAAATGTTTAATTTATTGCATATAATTAATAAATTAGATATAATAATGGCCAATTGAAAAAGGGGATTGATAAATTTGAATTATAATTATGTGTTAAATGTTCAACCAAAATATAATTATGAAAATAGTTTTGCTAGAATAAGACCAATTAATCAAAATGAACAAATTGATAATGATGAAATAAAAAGGATATTAAATTATGTTGTTTATTGTGGTCGCAAGATGTTATCACAAAAAGTTGATATTACAAATAGTCCTTTAACTAATATGTGTGATTTAATGCAAAGTTATTTAGGTTACTTATTAGAGTCATTAGGTGTTTATTGTATCCCAAATGTAACACTTCAAACGATTGGTAAGAATATAAATTATCATTCCTATACGACTGTTGTGTTTAATACTTCTAAAGGAGTTAAAATATATTTGTTAGATATAACCTATCGTCAGTTTTTCTTACTAGAAAATTGTACAAAAGAAAATTTTGCAATTAAAAATAATAAGATTATTATTGCTCCCGATCCAGGATATTTTATTTGCAAAGATATTCTTAATATTGATACGGCAGCAGAATTGCTTTATAACGGTTTTATTGAATTGACACCTAAAACAGCTAAAATATATGGGGATAGTTTTAAGTTAGGACAAACAAATAAAAATATATTTGATGTAGTAGGTGAAAGTGGTTATAGTTACTTATTATCTTTTTTAAATAAAAGATCTTCATATAGTTATGATAAAGATGAGTTATTTAAAGATAATAAAAATTGCAAAATATATGAAAAACTATTATAATATAAATAACATTGGAGGTAATAGTATGAAAGCATCATTAAGTGTCGTCTATGATGAATTTTGTAAAAATATTAAAACCATTATCCCTGATTCATCACATCAATTAAAAACTATGGATTTAGAAGAATTAGATCAAATAATATCTAATAATTTTAATGATTCTACGGAAGTGAGAAAATATTATAACATTGATTTAGAAAGAAAGGGTCATGTTACTATAATATATACTACAGAACAAGGAGAGACTAGGCGTTTAAAAGTATATTATAAGCACGATAAGGATAAACTTGATTTTAAAAAAAATGTGAAAAGAATTAAAGAAATGTGCATAACTAACTTTAATAGTTGTGGAAATTTAAACATTTTTAAATATATTTTTGATAATTATCCTCATAGTGCTTTTGTTATTAGTCAGTATAATTGGGCTTTAAAAAGTAAATCAAAAGCTTCAATAGAAACTGCTGTAAAAGCTCTTATAGAATCATTATTAAATAATAAAGAAAAATATTATTTAATTAGAAAAATATCTAGAGAAATAGATAAAAAGTTAAATGAACAAAAAAAAGATGATAGTAAATTTATCTCATCAGTAGTTGTGAATACAGAAAATTTAGAAAAAATAGATGCATCTAGATTAATTAGAAATGATTATTTTAAAGGTATTGCTATAAATGAAGAAGAAATGTATCAAGCGTATTCTCTTGATGATTTAATTAAATTTAATAATGAAAGTTTAAAAGATGAAAGATTAAAGGGAAGAGGAGGAAAATAATGGTTATAGAATTAAAAGATATAAATGTAGGTGAATCAATTGATATAGTTGATAATATTGATATAGATAAAACTAATGAAGATATAAAAAAGTTAAATAATATTTTAGTAAATTTAAATATATTTAAAGAGAGTAATAATAGTATTTTATTATCTGGTAAAATACAAGGAGAGATGATTTTAGAAGACTCTATTAGTTTAGAAGAAGTAAATTACCCATTTAATATCGAATTAGAGAATGAATTAATGGAATTTGATGAATTTGGTGAAAAAAGTCTTGATATTATTCAAGTTTTATGGGAGAATATATTATTAGAGGTTCCATTAAAGGTTACTAGTGTTACAGACTTTAGTAAATATCACGGAACTGGATGGAAATTAATTAGTGAAGAAGAGGAAAAGAAAACAAATAATCCTTTTAAAGATCTAATTATATAATAGGAAAGGGAAGTGATAAAATGGCAGTACCATTTAGAAAAGTTTCAAAAACTAGAAAAAGAATGAGAAGAGCTCACAATGCTTTAACAGTTAATACTGTTGTTAAATGTAATGTATGTGGAGAAATGTTAAAACCACATAGAGTTTGTCCTAAATGTGGATCATATAAAGGAAAAACAGTTATTGATGTAAAGGTAGCAGAAGCTAAATAATCAAATAAAAATAACAAGTTATTAAAAAAACTTGTTATTTTTATTTTTAATGGTGTTAAGAGGTAATTCATAAGTATAATATACATCTTTTTTAGGCATAATAATTTTATTAGGTGGGAAATTAGGATAAGCATATAAAATATTATTTAGTTTATCAGTCATTAAGACATCAATCTTTTGTAACATAAAAAAAGTGTGGATACTGTTTGTTTTTATAAAACAAATACCATTTGTTATTTTGGCTTTTTTAAACATAAAGCCAATTAGCTTCTTAAAAAAACTATGATAATAAATCAAATCTATTTCTTTATTATTAATATTTATTTTCAAATTCTATCACCATTTAAATAATATCATGATTGAAATGAATTGACAATTTTATTTAATTATAATAAACTTATAATTAGGATGGTGGTATGAATGAATAGGGTAAATAGTAACGGGCAAGCCTTAGTCGAATATGTACTTATAATCGCTTTAATTTCAGTTGTAATTATTGGAGTAGTCAATATTTTTGGTGGCTATTTAAAAGATGCTATTACAAAAACATCATGTTCTTTAGTTAGTCAAGAATATGTAAAGGGCGATAAACCAGGTCTTGGAACTTGTAAAACAGAATAGGGGGTAAATATATGAATTTTAAAAAAGATGATAAGGTAAATATAACTAAATTAAATGAAGTTATTAACACAAGTAGTAACATATTAAAAATATTTTTAGTAGTTACGATAGTAGCGCTTATTGTGTTAATATCTTTCTTAGTTAAAGAGTGGAAAATATTAGGTGTTTTTTTTACTGTATTAAAAGTAATTTCTCCATTTTTTATCGGGCTTATTATTGCATGGTTATGTGATCCTTTTGTATCTTGGCTTAAGAAAAAAGGTGGAGTTAATCGAATATTTGGGTCAATAATTGCTTATATTTTAATAATAAGTGGAATTTATTTATTTTTAAGATTAATGATTCCAACGTTAACTGCTCAAATAAATGATTTTGTATCTAGTATTCCATCAATTATAGGTTATTGTAAAGATTTTATTGATAATTTTTTTGATAAATTAAATAATTTAAGTGGTTATGACTTTATGGCTAGTAAAAAAGAAGTATTTTTATATATTGAAAGTATCGGCATTAATTTAACAACTAAATTACCTAGTTTAACTATTTCTATTATTAGTTCAATCATAGGTGGTGGGGTATCTATTTTATTAGGTTTTGTAATTGGACTTTATATGTTAATTGATTTTGATAATACAAAGGCTATGATATATCACATTACACCTAAAAAGCATTTAGATAATTTAAAAGATTTATTAAATAAATTAAATATAATGTTAAGAAACTTTGTTCAAGGGACGTTAACTATTTCATTAGGAATATTTATTGTTAGTTCAATAGGATATTCAATTGCCGGATTAAAAGCGCCAATGTTATTTGCAATATTTTGCGCAATTACAAATATAATTCCTTATGTAGGGCCTTATATTGGAGGAATACCAGCAGTATTAATTGGTTATTCTATGAGTCCTGTAACTGGAACAATTACATTAGTTGTAACTGTTTTAGTTCAATTAATTGAAAGCAATATATTCCAACCAATTATAATGGGTAAAACAATGAAATTACATCCAGTTGTTATTATGTTAGGATTACTAATATTTGGTTATTTCTTTGGCATATTGGGAATGATTTTGGCCACACCAATAATTTCAACTTTCAGAATAATAATTAATTTTATTGATGAGAAATATAAAATATTTAATTTTGATTAAGAATAAATATTAAATTAATAAAAAAAAGATTTATAATAAAATTGTGAATCTTTTTTTGTTAATAAATTTTTAAGTACTTTTCGCATTTTTTTGTAAAATAAGATATAATAATTTCATGGAGACAAACTTATGAAGATATTTATATTATGTGGAAAAGCTAGAAGTGGGAAAGATACTGTTTTAAAAATGATTGAAGAACATTATCAAAAAGAAAATAAAAAGGTTGTTAAAATGCACTTTGCTAGTTATTTAAAAATGTATGCTAAAGAATATTTTGGTTATTCTGATAAAGAGGAAGAAAAACCTCGTCAATTTTTACAATGTTTAGGAACGGATGTAATTAGAATTAAATTAAAAAAAGGAAAATTTTTAATAAATCGTATTTTAGAAGATTTAGAAATAATGGAGAACTTTTTTGATGTAGCAATAATTGGTGATGCTAGATTTATTGATGAAATAGAAGATATTAAAAATAAATATCCTAAGGCAATTAGTATTAATGTTCAAAGGCTTAACTTTGATAATAAGTTAAGAAAAAAAGAAAAAAAACATTTATCAGAAAATGCATTAAATAGTTACAAAAATTATAATTATGATATAATAAATACAAACTTAAAGAGTTTAGAAGAAAAAATTAATATAATATTAAGAAGTGAGGATTTAAAATATGAAAAGAATGACTAGTAAAGAAATAAGAAATATGTGGTTTAAATTTTTTAGTGATAAGGGGCATACAATTATTCCATCAGCGCCTTTAGTCCCTATTAATGATAATTCATTACTTTGGATAAATGCAGGGGTGGCACCGTTAAAAAAATATTTTGATGGATCCGTTATTCCTGAAAATAAAAGATTAGTTAATATCCAAAAATGTATTCGCACCAATGATATTGAAAACGTGGGAATAACTAAAAGGCATTTAACTTATTTTGAAATGATGGGTAATTTTTCAATTGGAGATTATTTTAAAGACCAAGCAATTGAGTATGCTTTTGAATTATTAACTAGTCCTAGTTATTTTGCAATTCCTTTAGATAAATTATATTTTACTGTTTACAGTGAAGACCTTGACACTTATAACAAATGGATAAGTTTAGGCGTAGATTCTTCACATATAGCTAAACTAGAGGGAAACTTTTGGGAAATAGGTGAAGGACCATGTGGACCAGATAGTGAAATATTTTATGATCGCGGAGAAAAGTATGATGTAAATAATACAGCTTTAGATAATTTTTTCAAAGACCTTGACCAAGAAAGATATATTGAAATATGGAACAATGTTTTTAGTCAATTTAATTCTAAAGAAGGAGTATCTCGTAATAAATATAAAGAATTGCCTTCAAAAAACATTGATACAGGAGCTGGTCTTGAAAGATGGGCATGTATTTTTAATGACCTTGACAGTCCATTTGATACAGATTTATTTAGCAAAATAATGAACGATATTGAAATAATTTCAGGTATTAAATATGAAGGACAAACGGCCTTTAAAGTAATTGCCGATCACATAAGAGCCATAACTTTTGCTTTATCAGACGGAGCTATTTTTGAAAATGTCGGTAGAGGTTATGTCTTAAGAAGATTGCTTCGAAGAAGTGTAAGATTTGCTAAAAAGATAAATATATATGAGCCATTTATGCATAAATTAGTTGAAGAAGTGGTTGAAACAATGAAAGATATATACCCAGACTTAGTAAATAAACAAGCAGAGGTTAAAGCATTGATCCTACAAGAAGAAGAATTATTTCATAAAACTTTATTGCAAGGTGAAAAAAAATTAGAAACATTAATTAAAAATGCTTCAAATAAAGAAATATCAGGGTATGATACTTTTAAATTATATGATACTTATGGATTCCCTTATGAATTAACCCTTGAATACTTAGAAGAAGTAGGATATACAACTAATAAAGAAGAGTTTGATAAGTATATGAATGAACAAAAAATAATGGCAAAGGCAGCACGTAAAGAAGATAGCAAAATGAATATACAAAATCAAGAATTATTAAACTTTAACAAAAGTAGTGAATTTATTTATAATAATTATGAAATAAGTAGTAATGTCATTGGATTAATAGAAGATGAAAAGTTTGTAAATAGTTTAGATAGTAATGGCTTTATTATTTTAAAAAGAACTAATATGTATGCTACTTGTGGTGGCCAAGTAAACGATATTGGCTTTATTTTTAATAACGAGTTTACTGCTAAGGTAATTGATGTTACTAAGTTACCTAATGGCTCTCATTTACATAAAATAGAATTATTACAAGGTGTAATAAATTTAAATGATGATTGTATTAGTAAAATAGATGAAGAAAGGCGTTTAAGCATTGAAAGGAATCATTCTACAGCCCATCTAGTACAACAAGTTTTAAGAGAATTAATTTCAGATAAAGTAACTCAAGCAGGTTCCAGAATAGATGAATTTACTTGTCGATTTGATTTTAATTGTACAAATAAAATAAGTGAAGAAGATATTATTAATATTGAGAATAGATTAAATGAACTTATTAATTTGTCTCTTAATACTGTAACTGTTGAAATGTCATTAAAAGAAGCTAAAGACGCTAATGCAACAGCTTTATTTGGTGAAAAGTATGGACAAATAGTTAGAACTGTACGAATGGGTGATTCTTTTGAATTATGTGGAGGAACTCATGTTCGCAATACTAAAGATATTAAAAAGATTGCTATTTTAAATTTAGAATCTAAAGGAAGTAATTTATATCGTATTGAATTAGCAACTGCTAATAATATTGAAAGTGAATTACTTAAAATAATAGATAAATATAAAGAAGAAATGTTAAAATTAATTACTAAATATAAAGAAATATTATTAAGCGCTAAAGAATTAGAAATTAAATTGGATTTTGATATTATTTTAGAAGATACTAAAGCTGATTCTTATAAGGCAATTATTTTTTATCGCAATATGGTTTTATATTTACAAAAAGAAGTAGCTAATTTAGAAAAAACTTTTATTACTTTAAAAAATAATAAATTAACTGAAGATTTATCATCTTATGAAAAAGATATAGTAACAAAAGATACATTTAAATATTTAATACTTAAGACAAATAATTTAGATCAACTTTTATTAAAAGAAATAACAGATAAATTATTTGAAAAAATAGAAGTAGGACTTATTTTAATTGCTAACATTAATGATACTTCAGCTAATTATATATGTAAAAGTAATATTAGTTTAAGTGCGGGTGATGTTGTAAAAGATTTATCACTTAAAACATTAGGTTCAGGTGGGGGAAGTCCTAACTTTGCTCGTGGTGGAGGAAGAGATATAAGCAATTTAGATAACGAGTTATTAGATATAAAAAAACAATTAAATAGTTTATAACTCTATGTAAAGTTTAATAAATATTTTTTCCTTTTAAAAAGTAATTTAATTTGATACAATTAGTACAAATAGAAGGTGAATAATGAAAAAAATATATAGTAGTATCGATATTGGAACAGATTCTATTAAAATTTGTATTATGGAACTAGTTAACAATAAATTAGTTATTTTAGGAAGTTCTTCTACTCGAACAGTTGGAGTAATAAATGGTAAAATAATTGATGAAAATATGGTTATTAACTCTTTAAAACTAGCAATTAAAGATATATCAGAAAAAGCTAATTTAAAAATTAAAAAGACATTATTAATTATTAACAATGTTGATTTAATATTTAAAATAAGTATTGGGCAAATGGATATAGGTGGTGAAATAACAGCATTAGACATTGCTAAGTGTGAAGAAAAAACCATTTATAAAGATATACAAGAAAATGAACAGTTAATTACAGTTATCCCCATTGAGTATAAAATAGATGGTGAAATATGTAGTAATCCAAAGGGACTTACAGGGGAAAACTTACAAGTTAAATGTGTCGTAATATATGCTTTAAAAGAAGATATGCTTAAATATAATTTAATATTTAAGAAATTGGATATAGAAATAACAGATTATGTTTTAAATGGAATCAGCAATTATTATGAAGTTAAAAATAGTGATTTGGATAGACAAATTGGAGCTGTTGTTAATATAGGTTATGATACTACAAATATTTCAATCTTTAATAAAGGGGTTATAATTAAAAATAAAGTCTTAGAAATTGGTAGTAAAAAAGTAGATGAAGATATTTCTTATATTTATAAATTTGATAAGACGACTTCAAGAAAATTAAAAGAAACATTTGCTGTTAGTTGTAAAAGATATGCTGATAGTAATGACTTTTATGAAATAGAAGAAAAGTCTGGACGTAAATTAATGATTAATAATTATGAAATATCAGAAATTGTAGAAGCAAGACTTATTGATTTGTTTGAAATAATCAAAAAAGAAATAAATAACTTAACAAAACGAGAAATTAGTTATATAATAATTACAGGTGGGATTACCGAGATGGCAGGCTTTTTATATCTAAGTAGAGGAGCATTTGGGAAGTTAGTAACAGTTATAGATATGAAAACTTTGGGGATTAGACATAATAAATATTCTAGTGTGTCGGGAAGTATTAAGTTTTTTACAGAGAAGTTAGAATTAATGGATATAGATTATTCAATGTTTAACGAAGACTTAAGCAATAGTAAAAAAGATGATAATATACTAAATAAAATATTTGGTTATTTTAAAGAATTATAGGAGGAAGATTTATGTTTGGATCGATGGAAACTGATCAATTAGCAAAAATTAAAGTAATAGGTATTGGTGGAGGCGGTGGGAATGCCGTTAACAGAATGGTGGAATCAGGTGTTGTCGGTGTTGAATTTATTGTTGCTAATACTGATTTACAAGTATTAAATACATCAAAAGCGGATATTAAAATCCAAATTGGGAAGAATTTAACGGATGGATTAGGAGCAGGGGCAAAACCAGATATTGGAAGAGAAGCCGCTATTGAAAGTAAAAAAGAAATTGAAGAAGCTTTAACGGGCGCAGATATGATTTTTATTACTTGTGGTATGGGTGGTGGAACAGGAAGTGGAGCAGCACCAGTTGTTGCTGAGATTGCACAAGCTTTAGGGGCACTGACCGTTGCTATTGTTACTAAGCCATTTGGATTTGAAGGAAAAAGAAGAATGGAAAATGCAATGCAAGGTTTAGACGAATTAAAAAAATACGTTGATACTTTAATTGTTATTCCAAATGATCGTTTAAGAGAAATAATAGATAAGTCAACACCAATGTTAGAAGCATTTAAAGAAGTTGATAATGTTTTAAGACGTGGAGTTCAATCAATTTCAGATTTAATAGCAGTTGTAGGATTAGTTAACTTGGACTTTGCCGATGTTAAATCAGTAATGCAAAAATCAGGTAATGCTATTATTGGAATTGGAATTGGGATGGGTGAAGATAGAGCTATAGAAGCAGCTAAACAAGCCGTTTCTAGTCCACTTTTAGAAACATCTATTTCAGGAGCAACTGATGCTATTATTAATATTACAGGAGGAGTTAATTTAACTTTATTTGAAGCTGAACAAGCAGCAGAAGTTGTAAGAGCAGCAGCTAATACTGATATAAACACTATTTTTGGGTCTGTAATCAATGAAAATCTTAATGATGAAGTAATTGTAACAGTTATAGCTACAGGCTTTGATAAGGCTAATAAAGAACCTGTTTATAATAGTATTTCTAATACTAGAAGAGTTCCAGAAGAAGTATTAGAAGAACCAAATAGTGATGATGATGGAGATTTTGAAGTTCCTCCATTCTTAAAATATAAAAATTACTAAAAATAAATAACGAAGAATTAATAAGTAAAAGTGTTAGTTCTTTTTTTGTCTTAACTTAGTTAAAAATTATTTTATCTTTACATTTAGTAAATAAAACAATATAATTAAAGAGTAATAAAAATATAAAAAGTAGAGGTAAAAAAATATGATAGCGATGAAACCCTTATTGAACTACAC
>JAVWBB010000015.1:0-17774 GCA_036649735.1 Bacilli bacterium | reverse complement strand
TCTTTAAATCAGATGTAATAATAAACAGTGGGGATGGAACCCCTAATAGTCCATATGCTTTACGCTAAATTAAATAAATTGAGGTGAGTTTTATGAATAAATTTAATATAGAAGAAAATGGATATAAAAAAGAAGAAGTTCATATCTTTATTAATGATGTTATAAAACAAACTGAAGGAATGTTAGCTAAGCTTAAAGAACAAGATATGGAACTAAAGGCTGTTAAAAGTGAATTATCTAATTATAAAAGTATTGAAGCAACATTAAAAAGTGCAATATATAAAGCTGAAGAAACAAGTGTTAATATTAAAAAACAAGCCATTGAACAAGGAAATATTTTAATTGAAGAAGCAAAAGTAAATGCTTCGCGAATTGTTAATGATTCCTTAATTAGAGCCGAAAAAATTGAAATGAAAGCGGATGTCTTGGAAACAAACATTAAAATATTTAAGAAAAAGCTAAAATTAATAGTTGAACAACAACTATCAGTTGTTGAAGAAATTGAAACACTTGATTTAAAATAATTATTATGTTAGAATAATACACATATTTAAACAAATGAAAAAGAATGTAGTTAAAAGTATTTATTAAAGAGAATCTATGTAGGTGTGATTAGATATAAATGTTTAGCTTGAATCGCCTTTTGATGTTTAAAAGACAGTTACTTTATAACTATTTGAGTGTATAGATTACTATAAAATAAGGTGGTACCGCGATAATTCGTCCTTATATTTTATGGTATTTTTTATTGCTAAAAACATTAAGGAAAGAGAGAAAAATTATGAACTATAAAGAAACATTATTAATGCCTAATACTAGTTTTGAAACAAGAAATAAGTTGGGGGATGTTGAAAAAGAATTTATTGAAGAAATTGGCGATATTTACGATAGTGTAAAAGAAAAAAATAAAGGAAGAGCACCATATGTTTGGCATGAAGGCCCACCTTATGCAAATGGTAATTTACACATTGGGCATGCTTTTACCAAAATACTAAAAGATTTTATTAACCGTTATAAATCTATGAATGGGTTTGATGTAACATTTATGCCTGGATTTGATGCACATGGTCTTCCAATTGAAACAGCGGTTACTAAAAGTGGAATTAATAGAAAAGAAATGCCGATTGATGAATTTAGAAAACATTGTGAAGAATATGCTCATATTCAAATAAATAATCAGTTAGAGCAATATAAAAGATTTAATATTTTAGCAGATTTTACACATCCATACATTACAATAAATAAAGAATATGAAGCAGCTCAAATAGAAGTATTTGCTAAAATGTGTCAAAAGGGGCTTATTTATAAAGGACTTAAACCTGTATATTGGTCACCTTCTTCAGAAAGTGCTTTAGCGGAGGCTGAAATAGAATATATTGATAAAAGAGATGCCTCTATTTATGTAGCGTTTAAAGTAGTAAAAGGAAATGATTTTGTAAATATTGATGATAATTTAGTTATTTGGACAACTACACCTTGGACATTACCAGGTAATACGGCCGTTGCTGTAAATAAAACTTTTAATTATACAAAAGTTTTTGTAAATGAGCAAAATTATATTGTTGCTGAAGGATTACTTGATTCTTTAATTAATTTATTTAATTGGTCAGATGTTAAAATTATAAGTACTTTTAAGGGAGAAGAACTAGAAGGTGTAGTTTATGCTCATCCGTTTATGAATAAAAACTTTCCGGTAGTAAGCGCTACTTATGTAACTTTAGATACTGGAACAGGACTTGTTCATACAGCTCCAAGTTATGGGGTTGATGATTTTAATACCGGTGTTAAATATAATTTAGATATGGTTTATGGCGTTGATGATAAGGGCGTTTTAACTAAGGAATCTGGAATGTTTGAAGGGTTATTTTATGAAGATGCTAATAAAGCTATTGCTAAACACTTAGATGAATTAGGTTGTTTATTAAAACTAGTAATGATTACTCACTCATATCCTCATGATTGGCGTACAAAACAACCTATTATTTTTCGTGCTACTGATCAATGGTTTGCATCAGTTGATGCTATTAAAGAAGAACTATTAGATGCAGTTAATGAAGTTAAATGGATCCCTTCTTGGGGTCAACTTCGTATGACAAATATGTTAAAAGACCGTACAGATTGGTGTATATCAAGACAACGTGCTTGGGGAGTACCACTTCCAATTTTTTACAATGAAGATGGTAGTGTTATTATGGATTATGATATTATGATGCATATTGCTAAATTATTTAAAGAATTTGGCTCTAATATATGGTTCCAAAAAGAGGCAAAGGACTTGTTACCAAAAGGGTATACTAATCCATTAAGCCCACACAACTTATTTAGAAAAGAAACAGATACAATGGATGTATGGTTTGATTCTGGTTCATCACATACTGCAGTTTTAGTTAATCGAGGGTTAGGATATCCTGCTGATTTATATTTAGAAGGATGTGACCAATATCGTGGATGGTTTAATTCATCATTAATTACAGGAATAGCAGTTCACAATCAAGCACCATATAAAACCGTTTTATCTCATGGATTTGTTTTAGATGGAAACGGTCGTAAAATGAGTAAATCATTAGGAAATACAGTTAATCCACTAGAAGTAATTGAAAAACGTGGAGTTGATTTATTAAGATTATGGGTTGCTTCAACGGATTACACAGAAGATGTTAAAATTAGTGATAAAATACTTGATCAAGTAGGAGAAACTCTACGTAAAATTAGAAATACATATCGTTTTATGTTAGGAAATATAAGTGATTTTAATCATTTAACTGATTTAGTTAAATACGATGATATGCTTGTATATGACAAATATATGATGATAAAATTAGATGAATTAACTAAAAATGTTTTAAAAGAATATAATGATTATAATTTTGTTAATGTATATAAGATGGTTAATAATTATATAAATTCTTTAAGTACCTTTTATTTAGATTTTATTAAAGATATTTTATATACTTATAAAAATGATTGTATAGAAAGACGAAGTGTACAAAGTGTTTTATATAATATTCTAAATAATCTAATTAAATTACTCGCACCAATTATTCCAACTACTAGTGAAGAAGTTTACCGATTAATGGCTAAAGATAATAAAGGAATCTATCTATGTGATATGCCAAAAGTTTTGAATTTAAAAGATGATGCGATTGAAAAAGATTTTGCTAAGTTTTTTGAATTAAAAGATAAAGTATATTATGAGTTAGAAATTAAAAGAAATGAAAAAGTAATTGGGAAAGGTTTAGAAGCAAAAGTAACAATTCCAAATGCCTTAGTGCCAGAATTATTAAAAGACTATTTAAAATTGTTGTTAATAGTATCAGATGTTACTATTAAAGATGAATTAAAAGTAGAGAAATTTGAAGGTGTTAAATGTGAAAGATGTTGGAATTATTATAAAGAGGAAGAAATAACAGGAAACATTTGTAAAAGATGTCATGATGTTATAGATATTAATAAATAAATTGTTATTTAAAATAAAAGGAGAATAATTAATATGATTAATGAAGAAAAAAGATTAGAAACTAAAGGACTAAATAATATGGCTTTTATGATAATAGGATTAATTGCTTTATGGCAAATTATTTTACTCACACCATTACTTCTATTTGGTATTTTAAATACACCACTTTTATTAACTATTTATCTTACATCTATGGGGCTAACTTCTACATGGACTATATTAGAAGTACATAAAGAAATGAAAAATATTACAAAAGAAACTAAACTTGCTGTTTTAGATAATTGTTATGATAGTCTAAATGAATATATTAATGAAGATGATTCAGCTCTTATATGTATTGATGAAAAAACTAAAGCGTTAATTAAGAAAAATACACCCCCAATTAATAGTAATAATTTAGATAAAATATCACTTCGTGATTTAAAAATAATTAAATCTAATTTAGAAGATTATCAAAATATAACTAGAATAAATAGTGAAAAACCTAAAGTTTATGAGAATATCAAAAAGTTTTAGACATAGAAAATTAAAAATAATAGTATTTTAAAATACAATGTGTTATAATTTATTTACATGGAGTGGGTTGTTGCCCACTCTTTAATTTAAAATAGGAGGAGTTATGTTAGAACAAATAAAAGAAATACTTAAAAATAATTTAGATGAAATAGGTTTATTTATTAGCAGTATTAATTATGAAAAAGTTGGCAATGATAATTATTTAAAGATAGAATTAGATAGTGATAATATTATTGATGTTTTAATAATTACAAAAGCATCGACTATAATTAATGAGATACTAGATACCAATGATATTATAAAAGATAGTTACATTTTAGATATTTTTTCTAAAGAAAAAGGAGTAGAAAATGAATAGTAAAGAATTTATTAAAGGAATAGATTTAATTGTCAAAGAAAAGAATATTGACCGTGAATTAGTATTTGAGGCCATGGAATTAGCGTTATTATCAGCTTATAAAAAAAATGATAATAAAGGTAATGCTAAAGTATCAATTAATCGTGAAACGGGAGAGATTCATATTTATTCGTATAAGACAATTGTTGAAGTCGTCGAAGATGATATTAATGAAATAGACTACGAAACAGCTAAAAAAATCAATAAAACATTAGAATTAGGAGATACAATTGATACTGAAGTTACACCATCTAATTTTGGTAGAGTTGCAGCATCAACTGCTAAACAAGTTTTAGTTCAAAAAATGAGAGAAGCTGAAAGAAACAGCATTTTAGCTGATTTTGGAGATAAGCAAGATGAACTTTTAATAGGTAGTGTAGAATTAGAAGACACAGATAATTATTATATTAATTTAGGTAGAACTAATGGAATATTACCAAAAAAAGAAATGATTCCCGGAGAAAAGATTGAAATGGGTTCAAGCATTAAAGTTTATGTATCAAAGGTTGAAGCATCACCAAAAGGAATGTTAATATTATTATCTCGTAATCATTATGGTTTTATTAAAAGATTATTTGAATTAGAAATACCAGAAATAAATGATGGAAGTATAATGGTTTATAGTGTAGCCCGTGAAGCAGGAGATCGAAGTAAAGTTGCCGTTTATTCAGAACATGATAAATTAGATCCTGTAGGGTCTTGTATTGGAGAAAAAGGTTCAAGAATAGCTAAAATACTAAAAGAATTAAATGGTGAAAAATTAGATATTATTAAATATGATAAAGACCCAGCTAAATTTATTGAAAATGCTTTAAGCCCCGCTAAAAACTTAAGTGTTTTAATTACTGACTCTAAAAAACAAGAATGTATGGTTATTGCCGATAATGATAATTTTTCTTTAGCAATTGGTAAAAGAGGTTCAAATGCTAAATTAGCCTCTAAATTAACCCATTATAAAATTGATATAAAAAGTAAAGAACAGGCAAATGAAATGGGAATAAATATTAAATAAGGAGTTGATTTAAATGTTAAAAACTAAAAAAATTCCAATGCGCAGTTGTGTTGTTACAAAAGAAAAATGGCCAAAACAAGAATTACTTAGAATTGTAAAAACACCAGAAAATACAGTTATAATTGATTTAAAAGGCAAAGAAAATGGCCGTGGAGCATATTTAAAAAAAGATTTAGAAGTTTTAAATAAAGCGATTAAGACTAAAGTTTTAGAAAGACATTTAGAAATTGCCATACCTAATGATATTTATGAGGAAATACGAAACATAATTAATAATCAATAAGATTATTAAGAAGGAGGACAAAATGAGTATAGAAGAATATGCTAAAGATGTTAATAGAGCAATTGAGGAAATAAAAAAATTATGTAATAAACTAAATATATCTACAACTAGTAGTCTTAGTGAAGAAGATATAATTATTTTAGATAATGAATTACAAGATGAAGTAGATTATGTTGAAGAAGAAGAAGATCTAGATGATAAAGTAGATAAAATAATTGAAAATAGTAAATTTAAAGTAGATGATACGATTAAAATTGAAAAATTAAAATCAAAAAGCGAAATTATTTCAGAAGGTAATGAGTTTTTAAAATCAAAAAAAGAAATATATAAAAAACGAGAAAAGTTAATGACTAATGATACAGTTATAAATAAAGATGTTGTTTATTATCATAATAATATGAATGTTGCTGATTTAGCTAAAATATTAAAAGTAAACGCTATTGAAGTAATAAAAAAACTAATGAATTTAGGAATTATGTCTAATATTAATACGGCTTTATCATTTGAAAATTGTGAGTTAGTATTATTAGATTATGATAAAACGTTAAAACAAGAAGAAGCAGCTGATATAAGTAATTTTGAACAATATGAAATAATTGATAGTGAGGAAAATTTAGAAAAACGTCCACCTATTGTTACAATTATGGGGCATGTTGATCATGGAAAGACTTCATTACTAGATGCTATTCGTGAAACTGATGTTGTAGCCTCTGAAAAGGGTGGAATTACACAAGCAACCGATGCTTATCAAGTTAAATGTAATAATGAATTAATTACTTTTATTGATACTCCTGGACATGCGGCTTTTACAGCTATGCGAGCTAGGGGAGCATCAGTTACTGATATTGTAATTATAATTGTTGCCGCTGATGATGGAGTAATGCCACAAACTATTGAAGCAATTGACCATGCAAAAGCAGCAGGAGTACCAATTATCGTGGCAATTAACAAAATAGATAAACCAAACACTAATATTGAAAGAATTATGACACAAATTAGTGAAGCTGGACTTACGCCTGAAGAATGGGGTGGAGATACAATTGTATGCCAAGTCTCTGCTAAAACAAAAGAGGGTATACCTAATTTACTTGAAACGATTTTATTAATTGCACAAATGAAAGAATTAAAAGCAAATAGTAATAGATATGCTGCAGGAACTGTAATTGAAGCTAAACTTGATCGTCAAAGAGGTGTTATTGCTAATGTCTTAATTCAAAATGGAACATTAAGATTATCTGATCCAATTGTTGTTGGAACTTCTTTTGGAAAAGTTAGAACACTTAGAAATGATAAAGGTTTTGATATCGTTGAGGCTTTACCTTCTTCACCAGTTGAAATAACAGGGCTTACAATATTACCTTCTGCGGGAGATAAATTCATGGCTTTTGAAACAGAAAAGCAAGCAAAAGAAGTAGCTATGTCAAGAAAAATAAGAGTTAAAGAAGCTGATAATAATCGCTCTAGTATGACACTAGAAGAATTGTTTGCTGAAAAAACAGATATAAAACTTTTAAATATAATTTTAAAAGCTGACGTTAATGGAAGTTTAGAAGCAATCAAAGATGCTCTTCTTAAATTAGAAATTGAAAATAGTAAAGTTAAAATTATTCGTGGAGCAGTTGGAGAAATAACTGAAAGTGATGTTATTTTGGCCAAAGCCTCTAATGCTTTAATTTATGGATTTAATGTAGGCGTTAACTATCAAGTGGTTGAATATGCTAAAGAGAATGAAGTTATATTAAAAACGTATGATATTATTTATAAAATAATCGAAGAAGTTGAAGTTTTATTACATGGGAACAAAGTTTTAGAATATGTTGATAAACCATTAGGTAAAGCAGAAATAAGACATATATTTACTTTTTCTAAAGTGGGTAATATTGCTGGATGTAATGTTACAACGGGATTAATTAAAGCACACTCTTTAATTAGAGTTCTTCGAAAAGAAGAAATAATTTTTGAAGGAAAAATTAAAACACTTCAAAGAGAAAAAGACACCGTTAAAGAAGTCACTAAAGGAATGGATTGTGGTATTACCATTGAAGATTTTGATGACATTAAAGAATTAGATATAATTGAAGCATACGAGAAAGTGATAAAGAAATAATATGAGTGTAAAAATAGAAAGAATTGCTAATAATTTTATTAAAGAGATTAGCATTATTGTCAATAATGAATTAAAAGATGAAAAAATAAAATTTGTCACTATTACAGGGTGTGAAGTTAGTAATGATTTAAGTTTTGCAAAAGTTTATTTTACATCACTTAATGAAAATAAAAAAGAACAACTTACTAATATTTTAAATAAAGCGGCACCTTATATTCGCAGTGTTTTATCACAACGAGTAGATATAAGACATACACCAGAGTTAAAGTTTTATTACGATGAATCAATTGATTATGGTAGAAAAATAGAAGATATTATCGAAAAAATTCATGAAAAAAGCATTGATTAAATCAATGCTTTTTGTTTAGGCTTAGTAGTTGTATCGCTAGCGTTATTAATACTATTTTGAAAATCACGAAGTACTTTTAAATAAGCATTTCGATATTCATAATTTAAATGTCTTAAACGTATTGAATTAGGAATATCAATATAGACAACAAAAATTTTTAATAAATCATTAAATGCATTACTATCATTTTTTAAAAGAGTTTTTAAATTATTAAATAATCCTTGTTCTATTAAATAATTAATATCTTTATTTTCATTTTTTGCTTCTTTATTACTTAATGTATATCTATATATTAAATAATCAGAAATCATGTAATTTAAGATATCTTCTTCCGTATAAATAGAATTCACATATTTTGTAGATTTAATAAATTCTTGTAAATTTTCTTCCCCGTAATTATTCTTTTTAAAAGTACATAATTCTTTAAAATTAGCTTCTTTACTACCACATACACTCACAGTTAATAAATCAATCATATTCATTCCTCCTTTTTGTATTGGATATTTTAGCATATTATCACATAAATGTCAAATTATTGATTATTTAGGGAAATTATGATATATTTGAGTAGTTAAAAACGATTTAGAAATGGAACTTAATTATGAATGGAATATTGTTAATTAATAAAGAAAAGGATTATACTAGTAGAGATGTTGTTAATATAGTTTCAAAAGCTTTAAATATAAAAAAAGTTGGTCATGCTGGAACTTTAGACCCTTTGGCTACTGGTGTTTTGGTTTTAGGAATTAACGAAGGAACTAAAATACTTTCTTTTTTAACTGATGATGTAAAAGAATATATTGCAACCGGCATGATAGGGATTAAAACAGACACTTTAGATATAACAGGGGAAGTTACTAATACGGGTGTAAAAACAGTGTCTAAAGAGGACTTAATTAATTGCTTAAAAAAATTCGTTGGTAAAATAGTTCAAGAAACTCCAAAATATTCTGCTGTTAAAATACGAGGTAAACATTTATATAATTATGCTCGAGAAAATATTGATATAGAATTACCAAAAAGAGAGATTGAAATAAAACGAATAGAGTTATTAAATTTTTATACATTAAACGATAATAGTTATTTTGTTATCAAATGTTTAGTTAGTAAAGGTACATATATTAGAACTTTAATTGATGATATAGGAACATCACTTAATACTTATGCTACAATGACTGATTTAATTAGAACTAAACAGGGAATATTTAATATTGATGATTGTTTATTAACAAAAGATATAACCTTAGATAATATTATTTCTTTAGAAAAAGCTTTAGAAAACTATCCTAAAATAATAGTAGATGGACCTAAAGAACTAGCTATTTTAAATGGTCAATTATTAGATAAAGTTAATAATAATAAATATAATTTTTACTATAATAAAAATCTTAAACTAATTGCTATTTATGAAGATTATAAAAAAGATGTAACGAAGATTAAACCTTTTAAGGTTTTTAATTAAAGGAGAAAGATATGATAATAAATCCAAGACTTCCTAATACTTATTTTAAACCGACAAAAAAAGAAAAACTTAAGGAATTAAAAGAAGAAGCTTTAAAGTTAAAGAAAGTAGAACCTATTACAACTGATCATGAAAAAATCACTAGGGATGATTTTAATAATCATAAATTAGATAGAAAAATATAAAAGAATAGTTTTATATCTTATAATTGTAAATATTTCTTGCAATTAGTCATAATCTTTAGTATATTAGTAATGTACTTTTTCGAGGTATTAGATTTTTCCGACTAATACTTGGTAAAAGCGAATTATAAGAGGAGGAAATAAAAATGGCTTTGACTAAAGAAGTAAAAGAAGAGATCGTAAAAAAATATGCAAGAGGGGAACATGATACAGGTAGTGCGGAAGTACAAATAGCAATTCTTACAGATTCTATTAATATTTTAACCGCTCACATGCAAGAACATATACATGATTTCCATTCTAGAAGAGGACTACTTAAAAAAGTATCTCAACGTAAAAGACTATTAACATATCTTGCTAAAAAAGATGTTGTTAGATATAGAGAAGTAGTTAAACAATTAGGATTAAGAAAGTAGACATTATTATTTTTAGTGTCTTTTTTTTCGAAATAGAGAAGGAGTAATAAATGAAGAAAGTATTTGAGTTTAATTTTAGAGGTAAAAAATTAATTGTTGAAAATGGTGAAATGGCTAAGCAAAGTAATGCCGCAGTTTTAGTAAGATATGAAGATACTGTTGTTTTAACGGCTTTAAATAGGAAAACTGATGAAGTAGAAACAGACTTTTTCCCATTAATGGTTTTATACCAAGAAAAACAATATGCTGTAGGAAAAATTCCTGGAGGATTTATTAAACGTGAAACAAGACCTACAGAAGCTGCAACGTTAGCCGCAAGGTTAATTGATCGACCACTTAGACCATTATTTCCGGAAGGATTTAATAAAGAAGTTCAAATCGTTAATACGATATTATCTGTAGATACTGAAAGTTCTCCAGAAATGAGTGCAATGTTTGGTTCATCTTTAGCTACTTGTATAAGTGATGTCCCATTTGATGGCCCAATTGCCGGAGTTATCGTAGGAAGAGTAGATGGTCATTTTATTATTAATCCAACACCTACAGAATTGGAAAAAAGTGATATTAATTTAACTGTATCAGGAACAATGAATGCAATTAACATGGTTGAAGCTGGAAGCAAAGAAGTTAGTGAAGAAGACATGTTAGAGGCTATTATGTTTGGGCATGAAGCAATTAAAGAACTAATACAATTTCAATTAGATATTATTAAAGAAATTGGTCTTCCTAAAATGGAATTTTTAAATAAAGAAATAGATAGTGAATTAAAAAATTATATTGATGATATTATTGGTGATAAATTAGTAAATGCGATTAAAATATTTGATAAACAATTAAGAGCTGATGCTACTGACTTAGTTAAACAAGAAGTACTAGATAATGTCGTAGAAGCTAATAAAGATAATAGTGAATTAGAAACAATAAAAAAAGCGACGAAAAAGTATCTTGAGAAATTAGAATATGATATTGTTAGACATTTAATATCTGTAGAAAAAATTAGGCCTGATGGTCGTTTAGTTACTGAGATTAGACCTTTATCATCTAGTATTGATATTTTACCACGTGCTCATGGCTCAGCTTTATTTACAAGAGGTCAAACACAAGCTCTTAGTATTACTACTCTTGGAGCTGCTAATGAATATCAAATTCTTGATGGTTTATCTGATGAAGTAGGTAAAAGATTTATGCTTCATTATAATTTCCCTCAATTTAGTGTAGGGGAAACAGGAAGATATGGAGCCCCAGGACGTAGAGAAATAGGGCACGGGGCATTAGGAGAAAGAGCGCTTCTACAAGTAATGCCATCGGAAGAAGAATTTCCATATACAATTCGTGTTGTCTCTGAAATATTAGAATCTAATGGTTCTAGTTCACAAGCTAGTATTTGTGCCGCATGTCTTAGTTTAATGGCCGCTGGGGTTCCAATAAAAGCCCCTGTTGCGGGAATTGCAATGGGACTTATGACTTTAGGAGAAGATTATACTATTTTAACAGATATTCAAGGTTTAGAAGATCATTTAGGCGATATGGATTTTAAAGTTGCTGGAACTAAAAAAGGTATATGTGCTTTACAAATGGATATTAAAATTAAAGGCATTACAAAACAAATATTAAAAGAAGCTCTAGCGCAAGCAAAAGTTGCTCGTTTTGAAATATTAGAAAGCATTGCAAAAACTTTAGAAAAACCGCGTTTAGAATTATCTAAATATGCACCTAAAATTAAACAAATTTATATTAAACCAGAAAAAATAAAAGATGTCATTGGACGTGGTGGAGAAATGATTACTAAAATTATTCTCGATGCTTCTAATGTTCTTACAGTTAATGATAAAGATGCCGTTAAAGTTGATTTAGAAGATGATGGACGCGTTATTGTATACCATCAAAATATTGATATTATTAATAAAACAATTGAAATGATTTTAAATATAGTAAAAGAAGTTGAAGAAAATGTCATATATACAGCAAAAGTAGTTAAAGTAGAAGACTTTGGATGCTTTGTTCAAGTATGGCCAGGATGTGAAGGATTAGTCCACATATCACAATTAGATGAAAAAAGAATTGAAAAAACTTCTGATATAGTAAAAGTAGGGGATGAAATACTTGTTAAATATATTGGCTTAGATAAAAAAGGAAAACTTAACTTTTCAAGAAAAGAAGCCATGAAATAATATAAATTTTATCTTAAAATAAAACAACTCTATTTAATAGAATTGTTTTTTTCTAACTATGATTTAAGACCTTTCTTATGATGTTTATTAATACCTATCATACTGCCAAACATTGATGATATTAATAAAATAAAATAATATAAAAGCATTTTAATATTAATAAACTTTTCTAAACCTAAATAACTAATTAACCCTAAAATAGTAATAAAAGTTAATCCTACCTTAAGGCCTTCCACATAACCATTATTTAAACTTTTTGTTCCTATATAAATACCACCTGAAATACTAGCAATAATAGGTATTAAGATTTTAAAATATTTAATTATATTATCATTTATTAAATTAAAATAATTAAAAACTGTTAAAATAATAGTTAAACCTAAAATAATCATTATTATAAAACCTAAACTACTGAAATATTTTTTAATTAAATTCATTATTTTCTCCCTAATAAAATATATGATATGAATAAATAAATATTCTTTTTACATAATATAAAGAGGTGATATAATGAATTACTTAATTATAGTATTAAAAGTAAGTATTTTCTATTGGCTTGTAAAAGGATATAAGAGCATTAATCAATCAGAAAATAAACAATTAACTTATATAGATTTAATTATTACGTTTTTAATAGCCAATTCTCTTTTAAATAATTTATCTTTATTTAAAAGTATAATTTTAATTATAGTAGTTATCTTTATATTTAATCTTAATGATATACTATTATTAAACTTACTTAAATTAAAAGAAAGGCCAAAAAGAAAATCTATAGTAATAATAAACGAAGGTAAAATTAATTTTAAAGAGATGCTTAAACAAAAATATACCCTGAATCATTTATTAAATGACCTTAAAAAACAAAAAATATATTCTATTGATAATATTGATACAGCCATATTAAAAAAGAATAATCATCTTTTAATATCAATTAAAAAAATTAATTAAAATTTCATGTCAAAATAAGTAAAATGGAAGTATTTAATATCTAAAATAATAAAATATATGGTATACTAGACTAGTCTTAGTAAATTATATATTTTTTATATTACTAAAGAAAATAGAAAAGAGGAAGACAAATGAAATACGTTTATTTATTTAATGAAGGTGATAAATCAATGAAAAATCTTCTTGGGGGAAAAGGGGCAAACCTAGCCGAGATGATTAATATTGGATTACCTGTTCCACGTGGTTTTACAGTTACAACAGAAGCTTGTATTAAGTATTATGATGATGGAAATAAAATATCTGATGAGATATTAAAAGAAATAGAAGAAAAAATAAAAATTCTAGAGGAAACAACTAATAAAACATTAGGAGATATTAATAACCCTCTTCTTGTATCTGTAAGGAGTGGGGCAAGAGCTAGTATGCCTGGAATGATGGATACAGTTTTAAATCTGGGGCTTAATGATTTAGTTGTCGAAGGATTAGCTAAAAAAACAAATAATCCTCGTTTTGCATACGATTCATATCGTAGATTTATTATGATGTTTAGCGATGTTGTAATGGGATATTCAAAAAACAGTTTTGAAAGAGTTTTAGATAAGTTTAAAGAAGATAAAAATTATAAATTCGATACTGATTTAAGTGCGGATGATATGAAAGAAATTGCCTTTAAATTTAAAGATATATATAAAGAATTATCTAACAGTGAATTTCCTAGTGATCCTAAAGTTCAATTAATTGAGGCTATTAAAGCAGTATTTAGGTCATGGAATAATGAAAGAGCAATTACTTATCGAAGAATGAATGATATTCCAGGTAGTTGGGGAACAGCTGTAAACATTCAAGAAATGGTATATGGTAATAGAGGAGAAACATCTGGAACAGGTGTAGCTTTTACAAGAGATCCATCTACTGGAGAAAAGAAATTATACGGAGAATATTTAATGAATGCTCAAGGTGAAGACGTTGTTGCCGGCGTTAGAACACCACGTTTAATTGAAACTATGAAAGATACTTTACCTGAAGTTTATGAACAATTTGTTAAAAACGCTACCATTTTAGAGAATCATTATAAAGATATGCAAGATATGGAATTTACTATTGAAGAAGGAAAACTTTTTATGCTTCAAACAAGAAATGGTAAAAGAACAGCTTTTGCGGCTTTAAAAATTGCAGTTGATTTAGTAAATGAAGGAATGATTTCTAAAGAAGAAGCTCTACTTAAAGTAGATCCTAAACAATTAGACCAATTATTACATCCAACTTTTGAAAAAACGGCTTTAAAAAATAGTGTTGTAATTGCTAAAGGTTTAGCAGCATCACCAGGCGCTGCTACAGGACAAATTTATTTTACAGCAAATGATGTTATGAATGCTAAAGAAAATGGTATTAAAGATATTGTTTTAGTTAGATTAGAAACCTCACCTGAAGATATCGAAGGAATGGCTATTGCAAACGGGATATTAACTGTTCGTGGGGGAATGACTTCTCATGCTGCAGTTGTTGCTCGTGGTATGGGTAAATGCTGTGTATGCGGATGTGGTGAATTAAATATTGATGAAAAAAATAAAACTTTAACAACAAGTGATATGAAAGTATTTAAAGAAGGAGATTTTATTTCATTAGATGGTACAACAGGAAATGTATATAAAGATGCCATAAAAACGGAAGCTGCAACTGAAAGTGAAGATTTTAAAACATTCATGAGTTGGGCTGATGAAATTAGAGATATGGGTGTAAGAGCCAATGCAGATAGTCCTAAAGATGCAAGAAATGCTATTAAATATGGGGCTGAAGGAATTGGACTTTGTCGTACAGAACACATGTTTTTTGAAGAAGGAAGAATTTTTAGCGTTAGACAAATGATTGTAGCAGATACTAAAGAACAAAGAGAATTAGCCCTTGCTAAATTACTTCCAATGCAAAGAGATGACTTTATTGGTATCTTTAGAGAAATGAAAGAAAGACCAGTAACTATTAGATATTTAGATCCACCTCTTCATGAGTTTTTACCTCATACTGATGTAGAAATTGAAGAATTGGCAAAATCTTTAAATATATCTTCTTTATTACTTAAAAAGAAAATAGAATCATTAAAAGAATTTAATCCAATGATGGGACATCGTGGATGTCGTTTAGCTGTAACTTACCCTGAAATTGCTATTATGCAAACTAAAGCCGTTATTGAAGCAGCACTTACAGTAAGAAAAGAAGGAATAAATGTTATTCCTGAAATAATGATTCCTTTAGTTGGAGAAGTTAAAGAATTTGAATATGTAAGAAATATCGTTGTTTCTACAGCTGATGAAATCATTAAAGAAACTAATAGTGATTTAACATATAAAGTTGGAACAATGATGGAAATACCAAGAGCTTGTTTAACAGCTGATGAAATAGCTAAAACAGCAGAATTCTTCTCTTTTGGAACAAATGATTTAACACAAATGACATTTGGGTTTTCTAGAGATGATGCGGGAAGTTTCTTAAATGATTATTATAAAAAATCAATTTTTGAATCTGATCCATTTGCAAGACTTGACCAAAATGGAGTCGGTAAACTAGTAGAATTAGGAACAAAATTAGGTAGAGAAACTAGGCCAAACTTAAAAGTTGGTATTTGTGGAGAACATGGAGGAGATCCTAGTAGTGTTGAATTTTGCTATAATTTAGGATTTAACTATGTGTCATGTTCACCATTTAGAGTGCCAATCGCAAGACTTGCAGCGGCACAAGCTAAATTAAAGAAAAATATATAAAAACTAAAAACTTGTGAAAAATCGCAAGTTTTTTTATGCATATTTATTATTCACTAAAGCCAAAATATAGTAAAGAATATAAGTAAATTTGCAAATATATGAAAAATGTGCTATAATGTGGGCATATTAATGAGGAGGAATGATTAATATGACAAATGATATAAGAAAAGAGTTAGCATCACGTATAACTTCTATTATTATGTTTACAGGCTTTTTAATTGTATCCACTATGATTTGGTTTAATGCTACAGGCAAATTATTAAATAGTTCATATGCTACAGTACTAGATAGTAAATATTTAAAAGTAGTCGAATTAACTGAAGGAATTAAATTAACTAATGCTTTTCCTGTTGTTGATTTAGAAGGTATGAAAACAAAACCTTATATTTTTAAAATTGTAAATAATAAAAATGAAAGTATTAAATATTCAATTAGTTTTTTAAACGATATGAAAGAAGTAACTAAAGATAAATGTAGTGTTCTTGCTAATAATTATTTAAGATATACAATTAAAAAAGATAATGATAATTATATAGAAGCTCGTAATTTAACATTAGATGGCATAATATATATTGATACTATACCTGCTAATAGTGAACAAACATATTCTTTTATCTTTTGGTTAGATCAAAATACAGGAAATGAAGCTCAAAATAAACATTTTCATGGTAAAGTATATATAAATGAATTAAAAAATAATTTAGTTATAAACAATTAATTGTATAAAATTTACTAATTAACAACTATATGTAATAGGGCGAAGATGAGTAATTTGACTTTTTGTAATTTATTTGCTATAATAAATGCTCAGTCCAAAAAAAGAAGAGGTGTAGTAATGTTTTATAATGAATCAAGGACTATCAGTGACTGTAAGGAAATACCCTCCACGATATTTGATTTAATTAAAGAAAATCATTTAGAAATGGTCGATAAAATTCTTACAAAAAACATAGTCGATATAAATACTAAAGATGAAGTGGGATATGATGTTTTATCTAGACTGCTAGCTAAAGGTGCTTATGACTTAGTTGAAAAACATATGAAAAATAAACAATGGAATATTAATAATCAAAATATTGAAGGCAATACTTTTGCTCATATATTAGTAAGTATTAATTATGTAAAAGTTAAACAAATAATTTTAAATCTAAAGAAAAATAAATCATTTGATATAAACATTAAGAATTATAAGGGGGAAACAATTCTTGATAAATCTATTAACAGCAATTATATTTATACAACAATTAAGATACTTGAGGATACAAGATTTAATAACATTGATATAGTATCATTCAAACACTTATTTGAAGTATATATTAAAAATAATTCATATGGTAAATATTCTAAGATAAGTAATTTAGAAATAATTTTAGATAACTTAGAAGATAAAAATTTAATACCTAGTATGAATAAAGTCGTTATAAATATTAAAGATAACATTAAGACAATTAAAACAGAAATATTAAATAATAATATTAAAACAGTTAATGACATTATCAATAATATATATAAAGAAATTAATGAATAATATAATTTAAAACGATAAAACTAAAAATTATCGTTTTTATTTTTTAATAAATTTGAAATTAGTTTTACTTTACATTTAGTTAATAAAATAATATAATTAAAGAGTAATAAAAATAAAAAGTAGAGGTAAAAAAATATGATAGCGATGAAACCCTTATTGAACTACACACACACACACACACACACACACA
>JAVWBB010000014.1:0-17820 GCA_036649735.1 Bacilli bacterium | reverse complement strand
GAAAGTTTTTACCAATAATATATGTAGGAGGTGAGAACAAATGAAAAGATATCAAAACGTTATGCAAGACGATTTAAAAGATTGTGGAGTTGCATCTTTACTTACGATTATTAAAACTTATGGTGGAGAAGTTTCAAAAGAGTATTTAAGAGATTTAACTAAAACAACTAAATTAGGTACGAATGCATATGAAATTATTGAAGCAAGTAAAAAAATTGGTTTTGCCAGTAAAGGAGTCTATGGCGATGTTTTAGAAATTAATGATGAAATGTTACCTTGTATTGCTCATACAGTAATAGACAATAAATATAAACACTTTATTGTTATTCATCATATCGATAGAAAACATAAAAAAATAATTATAGCAGATCCATCTACTGGTATTAAAACAATGACTTATTTGGACTTTAAAAAAATTTCAACTAATAATTTTATTATATTAAAACCCCAAAAGAATATTGTTAATTTAAAAGATAATAAATTATTTCCAAAACTTTTATTTTCAATATTAAAAAAACACAAAGTATTAATCACACTTACATTCATATTATCAATCACTCTTACATTAATTACAATTATCTCTACATTTCAATTTCAGTTTATAATTGATGACGCTATTAATTATAAATCTATGGACAATTTATTATTTATTATAGCAATATTTAGCTTTATTATGTTTTTAAGAGAATTAACAAGTTATATCCGCGCTAACTTAATAAATTCCCTTAATCATAAAATTGATTTTATTTTAATAAAAGATGTTATCTCATTTGTTATTCATCTCCCATACCTATATTATAAGAACCGTACTACTGGGGAGATTATCAGCCGTATTAACGATATAAACACCCTTAAAGATGCGATTAGTAAATCTTTAATATCAATGATAATCGATAGTGTTCTAATTGTCATATCCTTTTTGTTTCTTTATAAAATAAATAAACAATTAGCTATTATTTCTTTAATCTTTGGTATTATTCTTTATTTAATAATTTATATATTTAGTAAAATATTATCTAAATATATAAAAGAAAGCAAAGAAAATGCTGGTTGTATCAATTCTTACTTAGTTGAAACTATTGGAGGAATTGATACAATAAAAGGTTTAAATATTGAAGAATATACTTTAGATAAAATAAATTATAAGTATCAAAGATATTTAAATAGCAGTTATTTATTTAACAAATACCTAATTATTTTAGAATATCTAAAAGAAAATATTAATATAATTTTAATGATGATAATCATGTTTATTGGAGGTAAACACGTTATTGATAGTAAATTATCACTTGGTGGGTTTGTAAGTTTTAATTATCTCCTTTCATATTTTTTAACGCCCATTAAAAATGTTATCAATAATAAGATTGAATTATCTGATTCATTTATATCTTTTCAAAGGATAAGTGAATTATATAAAATAGATATTTCAGATAATTCTTTAAATCATAAATATATTAATAAAGAAATAAAAGGATTCATTAAAACTAATCATTTAAAATATTCATACAATTATAAAGATTTTATTTTAAAAGACATTAATATTGATATTAAAAGCGGAGAAAAAGTTATTATTTATGGTCAATCAGGAAGTGGAAAAAGTACTTTAATTAAATTAATTATGAAATACTTAGAAGTAGATAATAATAGTTTATTTATTGATAATAAAGATATTAATGACTATAATCTTAACGTTTTAAAAAATAATATTAACTATGTCTCACAAAATGAAACACTTTATACAGATACAATTTATAATAATATTATTTTAGATAATAATATTAATTATGATGAGTTTCTTAAAGTTATAAAATTAACTTTAACAGAAGAAATAACAAATAAAAGTATTTTAAAAGAAAATATGCTTTTAGAAGAGAATGGTTTTAATCTAAGCGGTGGAGAAAGACAAAGAATCATTCTGGCAAGAGCGTTATTACATAATACAAATATTTTATTGTTAGATGAAAGTTTAAATGAAATAGATATTAAAAGAGAAAGAGAGATATTATCTAATATATTTAATTTATATAAAGATAAAACTATTATTGTCATATCTCATCGCTTTAATAATATTGATTTATTTGACAAAAAATATGAAATAGTAGAAGGTGTTAGCTATGAAAAATAATTATATAAATATTGCTGATTATAAGTTATTAAATAAAGATTATAAAGTAATAAGTATAGTATTTATCATCTTCATAAGCCTAATTATAATTATAGGTTTGATCCTTTGTAATAATATTAATTATTATAATTATTATGAAAATATTGGTATTTATCAAGATAAAAAAATTAATTTATTTGTTAATATTGATGATATTAATAAAATAGCTGGTAATAATAAATTAATAATAGGTAAAAAGGTTTATAAGTATAAAGCTAATATTAAAGAAGAATTACATAATGTAAATGACTTATTATATAAAGAAGTAGAATTAAATATATCATTAAATTCTATTAATAATAATCATCTTAAGTTTAAAATTATTACAAAAAAAGAAAAATTACTAAGTTATTTAAAAAATCGTTTAATAGGAGGTAAAAATTGAAAGATTTAGAAAAAGAACAATTAGAAGAACTTGAAGGTGGAGCATTAAGCATTTGGGCTATTGGTGGTATTATTGCTCTGGGAATATTTATAATTGGAATTGTAGATGGGTTTGTTAGACCACTACGTTGCAATAATTAGGAGGAAAGAAATGACAGAATTAACAATGGATAATTTATTATTAGTTGATGGAGGATTAAAGTTTTCAGGAAGTTTGATAAATTCATTTTCAGCTATTATTAAAACTATTTACACAGTTGGTCAAAGCTTAGGTACTGCTATTAGACGTGTATATTCAAATAAATTATGTTCTCTATAATTAAAAGTAATAAAAAAACTATTATGCTTGTTTTAACAATATTAGCAATCCCCTTTGTTTTAATTATGTTAGAAATAGGAATAGTTTTCATCTTTAATCTTGGAACATATTTAGGTACTTTTATGAGAGGATTATATCAAATAGTAGTATAAAAAAGAGTAAAGGAGTATGTAAAAATATTCCTTTTCTTTAAAATAGTTTGACAAAATAATAAATTATTAGTATATATAAAGAGAAAGGAAGGGCTACATGGCAAAGAATTTAGTAATAGTGGAATCTCCACACAAAAGTAAAACAATTGAAAAATATTTAGGAGATGATTATAAAGTAATCGCTAGTAAAGGACATATTAGAGATTTAGGAACTTCAGGAAAATATGGTTTAGGGGTAGATTTAGAAAATGATTTCTTCCCTAAGTATGTAGTTATTCCACTTAAGAAAAAAATAGTTACCGAATTAAAAAAAGAAGTTAAAAATAGTGATAAAATATATTTAGCAACTGACCCGGACCGTGAAGGAGAAGCAATCAGTTGGCATTTAAAAGAAGAATTAGGTATTAAAGATGATGATTACGAAAGAGTATTATTTCATGAAATAACTAAGGATAAAGTGTTAGAGGCTTTTAATCAAAAAACTAAAATAGATGATAATTTAGTTAAAAGTCAGGAAACAAGAAGAATTTTAGACCGTATTATAGGTTTTCGTTTGAGTAAATTAATGCAAAGTAAAACTAATGGTAAATCAGCTGGGCGTGTACAAAGCGTGGCTTTAAAATTAATTGTTGAAAGAGAAAGAGAAATAGAGGCTTTTATTAGTGAAGAATATTGGACTGTTTCAGCTTATTTTAATGATGTTGAAGCTAGACTAACTAATTTAGGGGTAGAAAAAATAGAACTTAAAAATGAAAGCGATGCCCAAGGAGTTTTAGATAAATTAAATAAACAGTTTATTATTGAAAGTAAAGATAAAACTGTTAAAAAGAAAACAGCAAAGTATCCTTTTATTACAAGTACTTTACAACAAGAAGCTTCTAATAAATTAGGCTTTAATGCCAAAAGAACGATGTCAATTGCCCAAAAACTTTATGAAGGTATTAAATTAGAAGATGATACCATGGGACTTATTACTTATATGAGAACTGATTCTATAAGACTTTCAGATGAGTTTGTAAAAAGTACTTATTCATACATTGATAAAGAGTATGGAAAAGAGTATGTAGGATATGTCAAAAAAGGTAAAAAAAGTGAACTTACCCAAGATGCCCATGAGGCAATTAGACCAACAGACATTAATAATGTCCCATCTAAAATTAAAAAGTATTTAACGGATGAAGAATATAAACTATATAAATTAATTTATGCTCGTACTTTGTCTAGTTTAATGGCCGATGCTAAAGTAAATGCTACGGTAATTGTTTTAGATAACAATAATTATAAATTTAAAATAAATGGCAATGAACTTGTTTTTGATGGATATTTAAAAGTGTATAAAGATTATGAAAGCAGTGAAGAAAGTATTTTACCAGAATATAAAGAAAAAGTATTAGAGGCTGATGAAATAGAAAAACTTCAACATTTTACGGAGCCAAAAGCAAGATATACTGAAGCTAAGTTAATTAAAGAATTAGAAGAATTAGGAATTGGAAGACCTTCTACTTATGCTAGAATAATGGAAACTATTGTTGAAAGAGGATATGTAGTAATTAAAGAAAAGAAATTTTATCCTACGGAAACGGGGTTTGAAACAACAGATAAGTTGCAAGAATATTTTAGTGATATAATTAATGTAGAATATACAAGACAAATGGAAGCAGATTTAGATGATATTGCTACTAATACAGTTAACTCTGTAGAATTATTGCATAAATTTTACGATAAATTTGCGCCTAGCTTAGAACATGCTTTTGAACAAATGGAAAAACCACCCCTTACAGAAACTGGAGAACTATGCCCAGAATGTAATAAACCCCTTGTAATACGTAGAGGAAAATATGGAGAATTTGTTGGATGTTCAAATTATCCAGAATGCAAATATATTAAAAAAGAAGTAAAAGAAAAAATTGTCGTGGGTATTTGCCCTAAGTGCAATGGTGAAATGTTAGAACGTAAATCAAAACGAGGTAAAGTTTTTTATGGATGTAATAACTATCCTAAATGTAAGTTTGCTTTATGGGATAAACCGGTTGGTGAAAAGTGCCCTGTATGTGGGGAAGAATTAGTTATTAAAAAAGATATTATAAAATGTAGTAAATGCGATTATCTTAAATAATAAAGGAGTAGTATGAAAAAATTAAATGAATTATATAATTGTGCATTTGAGGTAAATATTAAAGGCATTAAAATAAATTCTAAAGAAGTAAAAGAAGGGGATTTATTTGTGTGTACAAAAGGCGTTACCGTTGATAGACATGATTTTATTGATGAAGCAATTAAAAATGGGGCGGTTGCTTTAATAACTAAAAAAGATGTTAACGTTTTAATTCCTTATATAAAAGTCGATGACCCTAATAAAGAATTACCTTTATTGTGCCAAAAATTTTATGATAATCCGCTAGATAAACTAAAATTAATAGGGATAACAGGAACAGATGGTAAGACAACTACTGCAACAATCATTGCTAAACTATTAGGATTAGATATTTGTGGATATATGGGAACAAACGGAAGAATGTGTAGTGCATTTAATAAACCTTTAACTAATACAACTCCAGATGCGGACAAATTATATGAATATTTAAATGATTTTGTTTTAAATGGTTGCAAGTATGTGGCAATGGAAACTTCTAGTGAAGCGTTTTATCGCAAACGTTTAGAAAATATTTCATTTGATATAAGTGTTATTACTAATATTACAGAAGATCATTTAAATATTCATAAAACTATAAAAAATTATATAGAATGTAAAAGTATGCTTTTTAAACAAAATAAAGGAATATCTATTTTAAACAAAGATGATCAGTATTTTAACGAAGTATTAAAAAGTGTTAAAGGAAAGTATTTAACTTATGGGAAAAAAGATAGTGATTTACAAATTTTAGATTATCAAATTTTTACGGATAAAACAATTATAAACTATTTATATAAAAATAATATTTATACTGTAAAAAGCCCATTACTTGGAGAATATAATGTCTATAATTTAGCAGCAGCTATTTTAGTTTTAGTAAGTTTAGATTATGAAATTACTGATATATTAAAAAGAGTTGAAAATATTGAATTTATTGTAGGAAGAACAGAATTTATTAATACAAAAAGTAAATTTAAAGTTGTTTTAGATTATGCACATACTCCAAATGCTTTGAAAAACATTTTACAATTATTAAATAATATTAAAACTAACAGAATTATTGCCATCTCTGGGAGTGCTGGTGGAAGAGAAAAAGAAAAGCGTAAAGCAATGGGGGAAATTCTTTTAAGTGAAGCTGATCATGTAGTCTTTACTATGGATGATCCTAGAAATGAAGACGTAAATGAAATTATTAATGATATGATACAAGATAATACATCTAATAATTATACAATTGTAACTAATCGAAAAGAAGCAATTAAATCAGCATTTGATATGGCTAAAGTAGGGGACATTGTTTTAGTAGCAGGTAAAGGAAGAGATAATTATATGGCTCTAGGCAATGAATATGTTCCTTATTCTGATTATGATACAATTATAGAACTATTAAAAGATTATCAATAAATTATATTTTTAGCATATATTTTAAGAGGAGTTGAAATTATGCTATTAAGTTTATTAGAAATATTTAAAAGTTTATTTATGTTTACAGCCTCATACTCAAATAATGTTTTTAAAGAGCCATTAAGACCAGAGGAAGAAAAAGAATGTGTTTTATTAATGCGTTGTGGAAATAAAGAAGCTAGAAATATGTTAATTGAACATAATTTAAGATTAGTGGCTCATATTGTAAAAAAATTTGATCGAAATATTAGCGATCAAGATGATTTAATTAGTATTGGAACAATTGGTTTAATAAAAGGAGTAGATACATTTTCTAATAGTCATGGGACAAAAATAACGACTTATTGTGCTAGATGTATTGAAAATGAAATATTAATGCATTATCGTACCAATAATAAAACAAATAAAAATGTATCTATAAATGAAGGGATTGGCTTTGATAAAGAGGGAAATGAAATAACAATTATCGATATATTAAAAACTCAAGCACCGGACTTTATTGAAGATATTCACGTAAAAGATAATATTAAATTTTTATTAAAATATATGAATGAATTAACAGATATGGAAAAAGATATTTTAAAACGCCGATATGGCTTACAAAATTCAATTGAACAAACACAAAAAGTTATTGCAAAAGAGTTAGGAATATCAAGAAGTTATGTTTCAAGAATTGAAAAAAGAGCTTTGACTAAAATATTAAAAGAGTTTATGAAAAATAATAATTATACTGTAAATGACTATTAATAATTTAAAAAAGAAAAAAAAGAAATTTTTACTTGCAATAAAGTTTGTTTTATTATAGAATGAATAAGTAATCGTTTTTACGCATAAATGGGCTTGTAGCTCAGTTGGTTAGAGCACACGCTTGATAAGCGTGGGGTCACAGGTTCAAGTCCTGTCAGGCCCACCATTTATAATTTTGCCTCAATAGCTCAGTTGGTTAGAGCACTTGACTGTTAATCAAGGGGTCCTAGGTTCAAGTCCCAGTTGAGGCGCCATTTAGTTTGGCCTGTTGGTGAAGTGGCTTAACACAGCGCCCTTTCACGGCGTCATTCACGAGTCCGAATCTCGTACAGGTCACCAAATGAAGATGAGACTTTAGCATTTTGTTAAAGTTTTTTTATTGCCCTTTTAAGATGTTTAACCTATAATAATTGTTAACAGAAAGGAAGTAGAAGTATGCATATAAATTTAGATCCCCAACAAGGATTTGTTAAAGACCAAAAATTTGATTTAAGAGGCGCGATTATAAATGCTGGTGTAAAAGCGGCAGTTTGTTTTAAAGATGGCAAAATAACACCTGAAATGATAAGAGAAATGGAAAGCGAAGATCAGTTATTATTAAGAGGAATTAATACGATTTTTTTAGATCATACGACACCTACAGAGCACGCAATTGTCAGTTTAGAAATAACTAATATTCCTAAAATATTGTGTATGATTTTAAACAATGAGCATCAATATACCGCCGATGAAAGGCCATTAAGATATACAGAAGTAAAATTAGATGAATATATTAATGAAGAAGAAGTAGCCATTTATAATAAATGGGTTAATATTTTTACAGATGTAATTAATCATAAACATGGAGATTTTTACCGTTGTACTAATAAAACTGAAAAAGGTGCTTTATCGGCTATGAAAAAGATGGCTGGTGAAAATGCTCGATATTTAATGCCGGTTTTTATGCCAACGACATTAACATATTCTGTACCTTTCGCCCAAATTAATAAAATTGCTTTGTATATGGAAAAGCAAATAAATGAAACAAGTACTCAATTAGATGAGTTATTAAAACCATATTTTTTAGAGTTTATTAAGCAACTAAAAGATTTAAAAGTTTTACTTACTAAAGATGAACTTATAAATTTATGTAGTGCAGATATGTATAAAAAATTAGCTATTCAGCATCCTTTTATTTCAACTTTTAAAGGAAATAATGATTTAGTTTTTAAAAATAACAAAAATATATCTTTAAGTTTGTTTGGGGAAAAGAATCCTTTTTCCGGTCTTAATTACCCTAATGAGTTTGGAGTAAATATAAATTATAATCACGGGATTACTTTTGCTGGATATGCTCAAGAACAAGGGCATAGAACAATTGATTGCAGTTTAAAAATACCTGAAAGATTTAACTTTTTCTTACCATCACTTTTAGAAGATAAATATAATAAAAAATTAATGTTTGAGTGGGCAAAAGATATGATAATAATGTCTACTAAATATCCACAAGGTCAATTAATAAAAGCAAATATGAGTGGTTCTTTAAGTAACATAATTAATTTTGTTGCTAAAGAAAGAGCATGTGAGCATGCTCAATTAGAAATAGAATATTTATATACGCATAAAGTTATTCCTGATATTTACGAGGGTTTAGATGATAGTCGACAATATGAATTAGCTGATAAATTATCACCTTACGTTAAAAAATTAAGATGTCAGTATCCAACTTATAATTGCCCTAATCCTTGTGGACATCCTAGGTTTGATCGTGATTTGTAAAAACACTTGTACAAATAAGGAATTTATTATACAATAATATTATCTTTTAAAGCAAAAAAGAAATTAGTACACATTAATTTATTTATTAGAAAGTTAATGGTTGATGAAAATTAACAATAAATGATGTCGAATCTATTCTTTTGTGAAATAATATTTCCGGAGGTATTCCTTCGTTATAAAAAAAGATATGTATTTATTACATAATTAGGATGGTACCGCGAAGATAATCGCTCCTATGGAGTTATTATCTTTTTATGTATTAAAAAAAAGAAAGAGGAACGAAAATGATAGATATTAATTTAATTAGAAAAAATAAGGATTTAGTTAAGGAAAACATTAAAAAGAAATTTCAAGATGATAAATTAGTGGTAGTTGATGAGATATTTGATTTAGATATTAAAACTAGAAATATGAAAAATACTTGTGATAATTTAAGAAAAGAAAAAAATGATTTAAGCAATAGTATTGGTATTTTAATGCGTGAGAAAAAAATAGATGATGTAAACAAAACAAAAGATAGAGTAAAAGAAATAAATGAAACTTTAATTACTTTAGAAAAAGAAGAAGTAGAATTAGAAAATGAATTAAAACATAAAATGATGGTAATTCCTAACATTATTGATGAAAGTGTGCCAATTGGTAAAGATGATACTGAAAATGTTGAAATTAAAAAGTATTTAGAAAATAAAACACCAACATTTGAAGTCCCATATCATTTGGATATATTAGAAAAAGTTCATGGTATAGATTTAGATGCCGCTAGAAAAGTAAGTGGTAACGGTTTTTATTATTTAATGGGTGATATTGCAAGACTTCATTCTGCATGTTTAAGTTATGCCCGTGATTTTATGATTAATAAAGGATTTACATATTGTATTCCTCCTTATATGATAAGAGGAGATGTTGTAAATGGCGTGATGAGTTTTAGTGAAATGGAAAATATGATGTATAAAATAGAAGGTGAAGACTTATATTTAATTGGCACTAGTGAACATTCAATGATTGGTAAATATATTGATACTATTATTGATAAGAATACTTTACCTCATACTTTAACGAGTTATTCACCTTGTTTTAGAAAAGAAAAAGGGGCTCACGGAATAGAAGAAAGAGGGATTTATCGTATTCATCAATTTGAAAAACAAGAAATGATAGTTGTTTGCGAACCAAAAGATAGCATGGAGTGGTTTCATAAATTATATTCTTATACCGTTGAATTGTTTGTTAGTATGGAAATACCTGTTCGAACACTTGAATGTTGCAGTGGAGATTTAGCAGATTTGAAAGTTAAAAGCTATGATGTAGAAGCTTGGAGTCCTAGACAACAAAAATATTTTGAAGTTGGAAGTTGTTCTAATTTAGGGGATGCTCAAAGTAGAAGATTGGGTATTAGAGTAAAAGGAGAGAATGGTAATTATTATCCTCATACTTTAAATAATACTGTAATCGCACCTCCTCGTATGCTAATTGCTATTTTAGAAAATCATTTAAATGCTGATGGAAGTATTAATGTACCAAAAGTACTTAGACCTTATATGGGTGGATTAGAAGTAATTAAATAAAAATTATTTCTAATCCTTTTTCTTTTTAAAAAAATAAAATTAACTGTAAATTAGCATTTTAAATTACTATCTTTTTTTAAATAAAAGTTTTATAATATAGTCAAGGAGGAATTATATATGGGATGGTATATTTTAATAGGTATAGTAGTATTGGTTGTATTAATAGGGCTTTTCTTTTTAAACACTTATAATAAATTAATTTTATTAAAAAACAGAAAAGATGATGGATGGGCCCAAATCGATGTAGAGTTAAAAAGAAGAGCAGATTTAATACCAGGATTAGTGGAAACAGTTAAGGGTTATGCAAAACATGAAGAGAAAACATTTGAAGCAGTTGTTAAAGCTCGTAATAGTTTTGTTACTGCTAATAGCGTTGAAGAAGAAATGGAAGCTTCTAATCAAATAACTGGAGCTTTAAATAAATTATTTTCATTAACGGAAAGTTATCCAGACTTAAAAGCTAATACAAACTTTTTAAGTTTACAAAATGATTTAAAAGAAATTGAAACAAATATTAAATTATCTCGTCAATTATATAATGATAGTGTTTTAACTTATAATAATAAAGTTGAAACAGTACCAAGTAATATAGTTGCTAATATGTTTCATTTTAAAAAGTGTCCTTATTATGAAGTTAATGAAACAGATAGATTAAACCCTAAATTTACATTTTAAGATTTGTTTATACAAGTCTTTTTTAGAAAGAGGTTAATAATGAAAAAAATTTATTTATTTATAGTTACATTGTTATTTATCTTACCTCTTAATGTTTTTGCTGATTCAATTGATAAGTTTTTAACAGATATTAATATTAATGATGATGGAAGTATAAGTATTAAAGAACTTATTACCTTAGATGGTGATTATAATGGCTTACTTCGTGAAATATTATATAAAAATAGTAATACTTTACCATTTGATGGCTCAAAAACATCATTTGAAGGAAGTGATATTTATAATGGGAGTAGAATTAGCAATTTAAAAGTCTTTTCGGTTGTAAAACATGCTGATTTTATGCATTTAGATAAAGAAAATCAATTTCAAGAAGTCGACTATGCGAGTAGTGGTGAGACAGGCGTTTTTACGAAAGAATTAACTACAAATGGTTATAATTTAAAAATATTTAATCCTTCAAGTTATAATAAGGCTTTTTATTTAGAGTATGATGTTCATGATGTAGTTATTAATCACTTAGATATTAGTGAAATTGGTTGGAATTTGTTTAATGATAATAATACTGAAGATATTAATTATTACGAGGCTATGATTCATCTTCCTAAAGATGATCCATCAATGAGAATATGGGGGCATGGACCACTTAATGGGAATATAGATAGAGTTGATGATAAAACGGTAATGTTAACATATAAGAATTTATATCAAAAAAAACCTGTTGATTTTCGTATGACTTTTGATAATACAATAGTAAATAGTAATAAAAAAACTAATGTAAAAGCATTAAATTATATTATGGAAATAGAAAAAGAAAGAGCAGAAACCGCTAATAATTTAAGAGAAAAAAATCGAATGTTTAGAAAATGTTCTTTAATTGCAACGAGTGTATGGGTGGTACTTGTTATAATAAACTTAGTATATGTTTATATAAAATATGATAAAGAGTATAAAAAGACATTTTTTAATGAATATTATCGTCAAATACCTGAAGAATTAGAAATAGGTGAAGTTGAGTACTTAATGGGACACGCTATTACAGATAAATCATTTTCTACTACAATTTTAAGTATTATTGAAAAAAGAGTTTTAGATGTTAGAGAGTTAGATAATAATAATTATTTATTAAAATATAATGAAGCTAATTTTTTTAAGTTATCAGAGCCTGAAAAGATTGTTTTTGATTTAATTATAAATGATATTGGAAATAATGGTGAAGTAACACTAGACGCTATTAAAAAATATGGTAAAAATTTAACTAATGCAAATAATTTTTCGGCAAAATTTAATGATTTTAAGGAAAACAGTATGAATTTAGCAAATAAAAAAAATTATTATTTAAATGTTACAAAAATAAAAATATTCTCTATTTTATTTTCATTACTAGGGGCTATATTTTTACTACTAGATGTTTCATTTAATGATGGACACTGTGCTTTAATTATAATAATAACTATTATTGTATCAGTTATATATTATTCACTATTTATAAAAAGAAGTAAAGAAGGTAATCTAGCTTATCAAAAGTGGTCGGCGTTTAAAAAGTTTTTAATTGATTTTTCAAGATTTAATGAAAAAGAATTACCAGAGGTTATTTTGTGGGAACGTTTATTGGTATATGGTAATATCTTAGGAGTAGCAAATAAGTTAGAACGTGATATGAAAATTAAAATTAGAGAGGTTTATCCTGATAATACCGTTAATACATATTTACCTAACTATTTATTAAATATGCATATTTATAATTCTATTAATAGTACTGTAAATACATTAACAACAGTATCAAGAAACGCTATTGCTCAAAGTACAAACTCTTCATCATCAGGATTTGGAGGCGGTATGTCATCAGGAGGTGGAAGTTTTGGTGGTGGAGGTAGTGTTGGAAGATTTTAAAATCTAAAGCCAAAAACAAGAATCCATAATTGCCAAAGAAATGGGGAAAAGCAAAATAATAGATAGTTTAATAGATTATATTTTAGAATTTGATAAAAAAAGACTACGAATAAAACGACAGTAAGAAAGGGATTTTAGTTAAATATGAAAAGTTATGAAGAAATAGTTAATAATCCTTCTTGTTCATTAACTTTAGAAGAGATTTTGATGTCTTTAAATGATGTTAATAAATTACAAAAATTAAGAGAAAAGATTATGATGGATCCTATTTTTAAAAACAAAATTAAAGAATATATTAATCATGGTAATAAATCACTTGAATTATTGATGCCTAAAGTTAAAGGTTAAAAGGAATATACTTAATTTATATTTCTTTTTTACTAATGAAAAAACTTAGCAATAAGATTATCTTGTGATATAATGAATATAGTTTAGTGAGGTATAAAATGAAATTAATAATAAGTGCCGGGGGAACTGGTGGGCATATATATCCTGCAATAGCCATAATTAATAAGCTAAAAGAAATAGATAAAAATATTGATATATTATATATTGGAACAACCGATAGAATGGAAAAAGACATTATTCCAAATTTAAATATTCCTTTTATTGGTATAGAAATGAAAGGTTTGAATAGAAAAAATGTTTTTAAAAATATTAATGTACTGCATAGTTTACATTTAGCAGTTTTAAAGGTGACAAAAATAATTGATGATTTCAAACCTGATGTTGTAATTGGGGTAGGTGGGTATATTACTTTTCCCGTTATTTATGCCGCTCATAAATTAAAAATTAAAACATTTATTCATGAACAAAATTCTATTCCAGGACTTAGCAATAAAATATTAAGTAAATATGCTGATAAGATTGGAATATCATTACCTGGAAGTTTTAAATATTTTAAAAAAGCAAAGACAGTATTAACGGGTAATCCTCGAAGTGAAGAAGTTTATAATGCTACAAATGTTTCGCTTACAAGTTACAATTTAGATAAAGATAAAAAAACTGTACTTATTGTTATGGGTTCATTAGGGTCTTTAACAATAAACAACTTATTTAAAGATATCTTATTAAAATTCAACAAAAAAAATTATCAAGTATTATTTGTTAGTGGAAAAAATTACTATGATGAATTTAAAAAAATAAAATTGCCTAATAATGTTGTCGTTGTGCCATTTATTAAAAATATGGTTAACGTTTTAAAATCAGTTGATTTAATAGTTTCAAGGTCAGGAGCATCGACAATTGCTGAAATTACAGCAGCAAAATTGCCTTCCATTTTAATACCCTCTCCTTATGTTACTCATAATCATCAATATATGAATGCTTTAGAATTAAAAAATAAAGATGCCTGTATTTTATTAGAAGAAAAAGATTTAAATGCAAAGACTTTAATAGACAAAATTGATTTGATTTTAAACGATAAAACTTTATATATGCAATTAAAAGATAATACTAAAAAGTTAGCCATTACTAACAGTGCCTCAAAAATAGTTGAAATAATTATTGACTTAGCAAATGGAGAAAAACATGAATGAATTAATAAAAGAAGTAAAACAAAAAAAATTAGGGAAAATCATTGAAAATATTTCATTAAAAGAATATACAAGTTATAAAACAGGAGGAATATGTCGCTTAATGGTTTTTCCTAAAGATGTTAAATCATTAATTTCTTTACTTAAAATCATCGATAATTATAAAGTAAAATTTAAAATATTGGGAAATGGCTCAAATACTTTATTTTCTAGTAAATTATATCAAGGCATCATTATTAAATTAGACAATCTAAATAAAATTAAATTAATTGGTAATCAAATTACAGTAGGTTCGGGGTATAATTTAATTAATTTAAGTTTGTTTGCCATGAAAAACTCTTTAAGCGGCTTAGAGTTTGCAGCGGGAATTCCTGGTACTGTTGGAGGAGCCGTCTTTATGAATGCCGGGGCATATAAATCCGATATGGGTTATATTGTTAAAAAAGTAAAAGTTTTAACGCCAAACTATAAAATAATTTATTTAACTAATAGTGATATGAATTTTCATTATCGAACTTCCTTTTTACAAGAACATAAAGATTATATTTGCTTAGAGGCACTTATAAAATTAAAACTTGGTAAAAAAGAAGAAATATCCGCTATTATGAGAGAAAGAAAAGAAAAACGCATTGCAGCTCAACCCCTTGAATATCCTTCTTGTGGAAGTGTTTTTAGGAATCCTGAAGGATTGTTTGCAGGTAAATTAATTGAAGACTTAGGTTTTAAAGGTCTATATAAAGGTGGGGCTCAAATAAGTGACAAACACGCTAATTTTATTATTAATAAAAATAATGCTACGAGCGAAGATATAAAAGAATTAATTGATTTTACTAAAGAAGCTGTTTTAGAAAAATATAATATTGATTTAAAAGTAGAACAAGAATTAGTTAATTGGGAGTAATTATGAAAAAAGTAAAAAAGAAAAAATTAAAAGTTGTTAAACTAATACTTTTTTTACTAATTATATATATTATATATTTAATTGGCAATGCTTTTCTTGGTTCTAAAATAAATAATATTTATATTTTTAATAATAACTTACTTAGCGATTATACAATTATCAAACAAGCCAAAATAAAAGATTATCCATCATTTTTTTATACCACTAAAGCTAGTATAAAAAGAAGATTAATGGCCAATCCAATTATAAAAGAAGTTAAAGTTAAAAAAAGTTGGGGTAAAAAAATATCAATTACAATAGATGAATATAAAGTACTCTTTAAAAAAGATAATAAATATGTTTTAGAAAATAAAGAAGAAATAACAAGTGATTTAGATATTAGTGTTCCTAAATTAATTAATTATGTACCAGATTTAAAATATGAAAAATTTATTTCTGAGATGGTTAAAATAGATGATGATATATTAAATAAAGTATCAGAAATAGAGTATAAACCTAATGATTTAGATAAAGACCGTTTCCTTTTATATATGACTGATAAAAACTTAGTTTATTTAACACTAACAAAATACAAAAATATGAATTATTATAATGAAGTTTTACCACAATTAGAAGGAAAACGTGGCATTTTATATTTAGATAGTGGTAATCACTTTGAGATATTGGAATAGGGGTCGACAATGAAATTATTTAAACCAACCAAATATTATCAAAATATTTTAAGTATTAATTATGATGCTTTAAAAAAAGAAGGTATTAAGTATTTAATTTTTGATTTAGACAATACATTATTAAATATTGAAGAAGGGCATATTTTAAAGAATTATCAAGATAAAATAAAAGTATTATCTAAAACTTTTACTATCTTTATTATTACCAATGCCCCTAAAAAGAAATTAAAAAAGCATTTATTAAATGAAATTTATGATTATTATTCTTTTGCTATTAAACCTTTTAAGACCGGTTTTAATAGATTAAAGAAAAAATATCATTTATTAAATGAAGAATGTATCATGATAGGAGATCAATTATTAACAGATATATTACTAGCTAATAGATGTAAAATTAAGAGTATCTTAGTTGATCCAATTAGCAATAAAGATTTAAAAATAACTAGTTTGAATCGAAAAATAGAACAGTTTTTAATTAAAAAATATCAGATATTAGAAAGAGGTAAATATAATGAATGATAAAACATGTAGTGGATGCGGTGTAAAATTACAATCAGATAATACTTTAAAAGAAGGATATACTAATAATTTAGAAAATGATATATGTATGCGATGTTTTAGAATGCGTAATTATGGTGATTATCAAGTAATTACTAAATCAAATGATGATTTTATTAAAATATTAGAGGCAGTTAATGAGACTAAGGATTTAGTTTTATATATTGTCGATATTTTAAATATAGGTAAAGATTTAAACTTTATTAAAAATTATATAACTAATAATATGATATTAATTATTAATAAAAGAGATGTTATTCCTAAATCAGTTAAAGATGAAAAATTAATTGAATACATAAAAGGATTAGAAGTAGAATTTAAAGATATAGTTATTATTAGTTGTGAAAAGAATTATAATATTGATGTTGTTATGAAGAAAATCAAATTACATAAATCTAGTCGCAATGTATATGTTGTAGGATTTACAAATACTGGGAAATCATCACTTATAAATAAGATAATTAAGAATTACTCAACTAATGAATTAGAATTAACTATTTCACCTCTACCGACAACAACATTAAATAAAATTGTTATTAATATTGATGAAGATTTAACTTTAATAGATACTCCAGGATTAGTCGATCGAGGTAATATTGTTAATTATGTTGATAAAGATGTCTTGAAAAAAATTAATGCTAAAAAAGAAATTAAACCAAAAACTTTTCAAATAAAGAAAAATCAATCAGTCATAGTGGATAATTTATTAAGAGTAGACTATATTGAAGGTGAAAAAAACAGTTTTACAATTTATATGTCTAATAGTTTAAAAATATCAAAGATTAATAGTTTAAAACACGATATATTAAAGGACAATTATAAGCAAGAAATTGATATTAAATTTGATGAAGATTTAGTAATTAGTGGGTTAGGTTTTATTAAGATAGTCAATGAAGGTAAAGTTTCTGTTTATCTTGATAAAAATATTGATGTATATACAAGAGATTCATTAATTTGAAAAGTGTT
>JAVWBB010000013.1:0-19430 GCA_036649735.1 Bacilli bacterium | reverse complement strand
CATTAAATTTCTTAGTAATTTTCTTTTTTAATTTCAAAATAACTTTGTGGATGATTACAAACTGGGCATACAAGTGGTGCTTCTTTACCAATAATAATATGTCCACAATTACGACATTGCCAAATTTTATCCCCATCCCTACTAAATACTAAACCATTTTCAACATTACTTAATAGTTTTCTATATCTTTCTTCATGTTCTTTTTCAATTTTAGCTACTCCTTCAAATAAATAAGCTAAACGGTCAAATCCTTCTTCTTTTGCTACTTTAGCAAATCCTGCATACATATCTGTCCACTCATAGTTTTCTCCATCAGCGGCATCAAGTAAATTAACAGTTGTTGTTGGAACTTCTCCACCATGTAATTCTTTAAACCAAAGTTTTGCATGTTCCATTTCATTTCCAGCTGTTTCTTCAAATATTGATGCTATTTGTTCAAATCCATCTTTTTTTGCTTTACTAGCATAATAAGAATATTTATTTCTTGCTTGGCTTTCCCCAGCAAATGCTGCTTTTAAATTTTGTTCTGTTTTGCTTCCTTTTAATTCCATCTTATTTTTCTCCTTCTTTTTTAAGGCATTCTTCACAAATACCCTCTAAACTAATTTTGCAATCCAATACTTTATTTTTTCCTATTAAGTTTGTATAATTTAATATATTATGTTCATAAATATCAATTATTTTATCACATCTAATACAAATAAAATGAATATGTTTTGTTTCTTTATCAAACCTATCGATATGATTACTCATCTTAAGTCTCTTAATTTTTCGCAAATCTACTAGGGAATTTAAGTTTCGATAAACGGTCCCTAAACTAATGTTTTTAATTTGCTTTTTACATTCAAAATATATTTCTTCAGCCGTAGGATGTGTACAACTTTCATTTATGATATTTAATACTAAATCTCTTTGTTTTGTATTTCGCATTATCGCTCTCCTTAATAGTAATGATTGCTAATAACATTATACCACTTTCATTTATTAAGTCTAGTATTTTTAAGTTTATTTTTAATTACCTACGTATCCTGTTTCAGGTAAAGTAGATGCTCCATCAATTACAACTTGAGTTCCAGTAATATATGATGATTCATCACTAGCTAGAAAAGCCGCTAACTCGCCAAACTCTTCTATGGTTCCCATTCTACCAGTCGGCATAGATTTTCTTATTCCTTCTACTACTTCATTTGGATTTTGAGGATTAGACAACACCGCCACTTTTTCAACTAATGGTGTCATAATATATCCCGGACAAATAGCATTAACCGTAATATTATTTCTTACATACTCAGCTGCTAAAGATTTTGTAAATCCTATCAATGCTGCTTTTGTCGTTGCATAAGCTACTTCACTAGGATCTGCAACCATATATCCTGTTACTGATGAAACATTTACTATTTTACCATAATTAGCTTTTAGCATATAAGGAATAACTGCCATAGTAACATTCCAAGGGCCTTTAATATTAATATCAAACTGATAATCCCTTTCAGAATCACTAATGTCTACAAAACTGTTAAATTTAGCCACTCCAGCATTATTAACTAGTATATCAATTTTATTATATTTATTAATTATATCTAAAACCGCTAAATTAATAGATTCTTTATCTCTAATATCTAATTTAAATACATCAACATCATAACCATCATCTTTTAATTGTTCTTTAGTTTTAAATACTTCATCAGAATAATCAAAAATACATACTTTTGCTTTATATTTTAGAAATGTTTTAACTGCTCCTAATCCATTTCCCATTGCTCCACCAGTAATAATTGCTACTTTATCTTGTAATTTCATTTTCTCTCCTTTTTAATCAGCTTTTGTCAACGTTAGTTTAGTTTTTCCTTCCGTCTTTCCTCTTACATATGTAATATTTATAGTATCTCCAATGTTATATTTATATAATATGTATTTTAAATAAGCAATATTTTTTACTTCTTCATCATTTATTTTAGTAATTATATCTCCTTTTTTTAATTTTGCTTTCATAGCAGGAGTATTTTCAATAACATTAACTACTGCAATACCATTTTTAATACTTTCATCAACCATTATTCCGTTTTTGTATAAATTATATGTATCGTTAATATTAAGTAAATTTATTCCTATCATTGGCCTTTCAATGGCTTTTCCTGTTTCTAGTTTATCTATTTGACTCATGGCATATTCTATTGGAATAGCAAAACCCATTCCTTCGATTTCTTGTCGAACTAGTTTTAATGAATTAACGCCAATTACTTCCCCATTTGTATTAACTAATGGTCCACCACTATTTCCAGGATTTATTGCCGCATCTATTTGAATAACTTTCATAACCCAATCATCTGCGCCCCCTGAAACACTTACAGGAACCATACGATCTTTTCCTGATAAGTTACCACGAGTTACTGTATTGCGATATTCATATCCCACTGGTGTTCCCACTGTAAATACTGTATCTCCTAATTTAGATTTAGAACTATCTCCCATAATTGCCACTTTTTTAACATCGTCTTTCGCAATCCTTACAACTGCCAAATCTAAATAAACATCGCCACCTAATAATGTTCCCTCGATAATTTTATCATCAGATCTAATTAATTTTAAACTAGTAGATTTGTCTACAACATGTTGATTAGTTAAAACATAACCATATTTATTATCTATCTTATAAACAAATCCACTTCCCGTTGAAACCAGTTTATTATTTTGATAATTTTCAACCATTACAACAGCTTCATATACTTTATCTACAGCAGCAGATATTCCTGTATCATCTATTGTAACTTTATTTTCACATTTAGTATAATAGCAAGTACTTTTATTATCTATATTTCCTGTATATTCAATTCCAATATACATTAAAGTACCCCCTAAAAAAAATACTCCTACCATAATTAATCCATTTATTATTTTACTTCTCATAACTCCCTCTTTTCTATATTTCCTATTTCTTTCCAATTAGTAGGAAATCCCATTCTATCCAATACTTTACTGATTGGAATTGTTTTTAAATTATATTCTAAATTATCTAATTCTCTTTCTAATTCATTAATCAAATGCTTGACTTCATCATCTTTAAGCATTCTTTTAATAATTATTATTAAAGCATATGTATCTGTCTTACCATAAATATATTCATTATCCATCTTTGCAATATTTAATATTTGGTGAATCTTTGTATCATTAATCTCTTTTTGTGTTCTATTTTCAAAAACAATATCTTCATGTGCACACAGGTTTCGATAATTAGCCAAGATTGGCAAATATACAATTAATGATTCAATATCAATATTATAAATTTTAGAAATATCTTCTTGATCTTCTCTTTTTAATATGGAAAACATTTCCCCAACTATACCAAATGATAAAACTTTTACTAAAACCCACATTGGAATATATCCATAATTATTAACATAATGCATTGTTGCTGAATGCTGTGTTTGATTAACGGCAATTTGGCGTTTCATCTTTTTTAATAAGTCACTTACTTGCCGTGCTTTTTCTTTTTCTGTATTAAAATTACTACTTCTTAAATAATCATTCTCTTTAAACCCATATTTTTTAGACATTTGATAAGAAATAATTGATTTAATATTATTTTCAATAATTAATATATTCTTAAACAAAATATTTCTAAAACTTCGGTCAAATAAAAACAGGCTATATAATTCTTCAAATGTAGTTCCTTCAATAAACTTTCTGTTATTAATGGATTTCATAAATATATGCCTATACCCGTTAAGAAAAAAATAGTTTTCTCTTATTAATACTTCTTTTGTATAATCCAGATTATTTATAATTAATCCTTTAAATTTTAATATGTCTATTTGTTCATCTAGCGTTTTAAAATTCTTCTCACTCATATTTTCACCTACTATAATAATATCATACTTTCTTTTTTTTTTGAATAATTTTTTTAAATTTGTTATAATGGAAAAAGGAGATGATTATATTGCCAAATACTTTAACTCATTCTTACTTTATTATGGATGTTTACTATCATCTAAATATTAGGCAAAAAGAATTATTAATGGATAAAAAAGATTTATTAAAAATATCATCTCAAAGTATGGATGTTTTATTTTTTTATGACGTTTTTAAATTAAAAGATAATAAAATAAGACAATTAGCTAATAAATTTCACACTAGTAAAACTGGTGAATTTTTAATTACTTTTATTAATTATATTAGATATAATAAATTATATTATGACCCCGATGTCATTGCTTTTTTATATGGCTTGTTATCGCATTATATATTAGATACTACATTTCATCCTTATATAAATTATAAGTGTGGAGTTTACGATAATCTTAACATTGATACTTTTAAATATAATGGGAAGCACTTAGAAATGGAATCTTTTATAGATAATTATTTTGTCAATAAATTTGAACACTATAAGCCTAATAATTATAAGTGTTTTAAATTATTTAATGTCGATGATTTTTCCAAAGAATTAATTGAAACCTTAGATTTTTCTTTTAAGGAAACTTATAATATTAACCATTTAAGTAAATATTACTTAAAGTCATTATCGAGTATGCACTTATTCTACCGATTATGCCGTTACGATAAATTTGGTTTAAAAAAAATTAGTTATACAATTTGTGATAAAATACTTCCTAATAATTTTCTAAATATTAAAGGGTTTTCTTATCATATTTCTTTAAAAGATAAACATAATTATTTAAACTCAAATCATAAAATATGGTATGACCCTATTTATAAATCTAAAAAGTATACTACTTCTATTGATGATTTATATCAAATTAGTTTAGATAAAACACTTGAATTAATTAATATAGTTAATAAATACATTTTTAACAAAGAAGATTTAAACCTAGAGAAATATATTAAAAATTTATCTTATAAAACCGGAATAGATTGTGACAGTGAAAAAGAATTAAAATATTTTGAATTTTAATTCTTTTTATTAAATATCCTAAATAATTATCTAGTATTACAATGATAAAATATATAATCGTATAAAACCAAGTTACTATTTACAATTAAACATTTTAAAATAAAAAACTTAAAGAAAAATTCCTTAAGTTTAACAGTTTTATCTCTTACTAAATTGTGGTGCACGTCTTGCTTTTTTAAGTCCTGGTTTCATACGTTCTTTAATTCTTGCATCTCTAGTTATAAAACCGGCTGGTTTTAATATATTTCTAAAGTTATTTTCAGAATCTTTTGCAGTCGTTTTATCATATTCTAATAAAGCTCTTGTGATTCCTAATCTAATTGCTCCAGTTTGTCCAGAGAAACCTCCACCTGCTACTTTAACATCTACATCAAACATCTCAATAGTATTTGTTGCTACTAAAGGTTGTTTTAAGTCCATAACTAAAGTTGCAAATGGTAAGTATTCGTTTACATCTCTACCATTAACAGTAATTTTTCCTTTACCTGGTATTAATGTAACTCTTGCAACAGAAGCTTTTCTTCTTCCAGTTCCAATGTAAGTATTTACTTTTTCTTTTGCCATCTTAATTCTCCTTATAACTCTATAGTAGTTGGTTTTTGAGCAATTTTATCATGCTCACTACCTGCAAATACAAATAATTTTTTTGCCATTGCTCTACCTAGTCTTCCATTTGGAAGCATACCTTGAACAGCTCTTTCTACCATTTCGATTGGATAATTAGCTCTCATTGTTTTTGCATTTCTTTCTCTTAATCCACCTGGATACATAGAGTGATTATAATACATCTTATCTTCTAGTTTATTACCTGTTAGATGTACCTTACTTGCATTAATAATAATGATGTAATCTCCACAATCGATATGTGGCGTAAATGTTGCTTTGTGTTTACCACGAAGTATGTGTGCCGCTTTAGATGCAATTCTTCCTAAAGGTTTTCCTTCAGCATCGATTACATACCAATTGCGAACAACTGTTTCTTTTTTTTGCATAAAACTTGTCATAATATTTTCTCCTTCTACTTAAGTGAGTATTCCCACTACCCACTTATGGGGATATAAATGTACCAGTTTAAATTGTACCAAATGTTGCAATGTTTGTCAATTACAATATGCTTTTTTCATCATTTATTTATTAATTTCTTTACTTTAACAGTATCTATATCAAAATAAGCATATTTACTATCAGCAAATTCTAAATATTTTGTTAATATATTCCTTGCCTCATCGCTTACTTCGGTTAATCTAATTAAACCACTACCACCTTGTACTAAAGGATTAACATATCTCTTTTTGCTAATAATCTCCTTACAATATTTTATTTCATTTAAATTATCACATCGATATATTTTTTTTAAACCAGCAAAACTATTCCACAAATAATTTAACTGCCTGTTGCCTGATAATTTAATTTTATTAATAATTTCTTCTTCACTCAAAATATATAAATCTTCAAATTTAATTACATCATAACTAATAGCTAAATTCAATATATCACCAATTAAATTCATCGACAATTTATCTTCATTCATTTGTAAAGCCAATGCATATTCATTCATTCCGCCCATAAATTTATTAGCAATATTAACATTATTAAAAGCCAATTCTAAATCATTATCCTCATTAATGCCTATAGTTAAATATTTTATAATTTCTTGTATATCTTTAAGTTCCCAATTTTGACGCCATACGTAACAAGTACTAAAAATGCCTTCTAAGCGATCAACACATAGCTTAGGTGCTGTATTTTCAACTAATGGGTATTTTTCTAAATCCTTAAAAACTTCAACATTAACACTATCTTCTTGTAATAAATTTAACACTTCTTTATCTTTAATCATTAATTCATAAATATTCTTTTCACTAGACTCTTGAGTTTTAGTATCCCCTAACATAAAATCAACACAATGACTAAAACTAGGTGTCCCAATATCATGAAATAAAGCCAATAAAGTTTGTGTTTTATCAAATGTTTGATTCCAAATAATGCAAGCACAAGCAATACTATGATTTAATCGGCTATAATTAAATAACATTTTAAAAAAATCTAAGCCATTATAATTTTGTCCACAAAATTGCCCAATCCCATCTATTCTTTTTAATAGTTTAAGTGACAAATATTTGTTAATAAAAGTTGGATAATTATTATTGCAAAGAACATTATAATATTTAACATTTTCTCTTTCATTTTTAACTACATTATCTATTTCTTCTTGTCTCATAAATTCTCCTTAAAACTAACGTTTTTTAAATACAATCCACAAGCAGGCGCTGTTTCATCTGCATGAATCCTATTTTCTTTATTTATAATATCTATAATATCAGTAGGTAATCTTTCTTTTTCACCAATTTTAATTAATGTTCCAATCATATTTCTAATTTGATATTTTAAAAACCCATTACCAACAATAGTTATATACAGTTTATTGTCACATTCCTTTACACTTATATTAAATATTTCTCGATTATAATTTTCTCTTATATCTTCACTTGAAGTAAAAGATTTAAAATTATGCTTTCCAGCAAAATATTTACAAGCTTCTTTTATCTCTTTGACACATAATAACTTATTATATTGATATACATAATTAACCTCAATAGGATTATATTCACCCATATTAATTATATACAAATATTCTTTATTTTTAACCATATATCTAGCATGAAATTTGCTATCAACTACTACAATATCTTTAACATAAAGAGCTTTACTTGTATATGAATTAAGTGCCATCTTTAATTTCTTAAGAGTAATATCAACATCCATATCAAAATGAGCTTTTTGGTTAATCGCATGTACTCCTTTATCTGTTCTTCCAGTTGAATGAATAATTATTTTCTTACCATTTGCAATACTTGTTAAAACTTTTTCTAATTCTTCTTGCACACTTAATAAATTCTTTTGCTTTTGATAACCATTAAAATAGGACCCATCATAAGAAAATGTCATTAAATATCGCATCTTTTATCCTCCTTATTTATGTTTATATACATCCTTTATTAAATCCCTAATATCTTTATGATAACTAATTCTAATTTTTTCTTTTTTAGCTAAATATGTAAATTTACTTAATATTGGAATATCTATTTTATACTTATTTAATAATTTAATATTACTAAAGAAATTAATAGTTGTCTCTTTTATTATTACTTGATTGTTATTAATTAAAACCATATTATCTGTAATTTCTAATAATAAATTACTATCATTTGACACAATTATTATTCCTTTTTTATTTTTAATTAATAGTCTAAATAGTTTAATAAGTTTCTTCTTATAAAATAAGTCTAAATATAAAAATGGTTCCTCAATTATTAAATATTTAAAAGGTTTAGACATTTCTATTAAATACTCTAATAATCTTTTTTCATAAGGCAATAAATCTTTTATTTCCTTATTTAAAAATTCTTCTTCTAAGCGAAATATTTTCATTAAATCTTTTACTTTATTTAATTTAATTGTCTCACTTGTTTCTAATACTTCTAAAATATATTTATAAGGGTAATCTTTTAACGATTTATCAATAAAAACAGAGGCATTAATTTTAACATCTAATCTTTTATTAGAAATTACTCCTGTTATTTTATCCATTTCAATAGGAAATATATCAATTAATTCCATAATTTATTCACCAAACTTTCCACATCTTTAAATGTGTCATTTAGTAAACCATAAAAGTTTAATTTTACTGATAAATCTATTACTAAAGGTAATTCGAAATTTAATTTATTAAGCAATAAATCTTGTTTTAAGACATTTATTGAATTACCTTCTAATTGATTTTTATAATGTGATATCACATAAGTATAATCACTATATAATAAATCATTAGTATTAGTAGTTAATAATATTATTTTAATATTATTAATAAAGCAATATTGTTTTAATATATTAATAATTTTATTTCTTTCTTTATAATTAAAATCAATAAAAATATTTTTTATAATAATAATATCGGTATCTATTAATGCATTAATTAATGATAATTTAACTAATTCTATATCATCTAACTTATCTTTATCAATACTTAAATTAAAAGTATTATATAGTTTATTTATTTCTTCTTTAGCTCTTTCTTTTACATAACCTTTATTTATTAATTTAAAAATAAGATTTTTATATATTAAAAAATTATTATTTTTAATTAAAGACACTATTTTAACAGTTTTATTTTCTTTAGAAGTATTTAGATATACTTCTTCTGATATTATATTTACATCACAATGGATTGTATATAAATAAGTAATAAACGCGCTGTTATTTAATTTATCAATTACAAATGAATGATTACTTATTGTTTCCATAATACACCACCCTCTTTTGTTTAGTATTTATTATACTAAATATAAAAGAAAATAACAAATTATTTAACTAATTTGTTATTTATTTTTCTGAATATTATAAGCAAATTTCATTATTAAATTATCTGGTAAAAATCTTTCAAAAGTTCTTACTAATTTCATCTTTATTCCGGGAACGATAACTAACTTTCTTTTAAACATTTTATCAATTGCATATTTAGCTACAAAACTAGCCTTTAATGGTTTAACAGAAAAATTAATTCCAATTCTTTTATTAAAATTAGTGGCTACTGGTCCGGGACATAAGCATGAAACTACAACATTTGCTTTACCCTTTTTAAGTTCATAGTGTACTGCTTGAGTTAATCTTAAAACATAAGCTTTAGTTGCATAATATGCCGCCATTAAAGGTCCTGGTTGAAAAGCTGCTGATGAAGATACATTTAATATATATCCATAATTCTTTTTCTTCATATCCTTTAAAAATAATTTAGTTAACATATGTACTGCATCAATATTTACTCTAATCATTTTTAATTCTTCATTTAAATCTGTTTCACTAAATTTACCGTGAACACCAAAACCTGCACAGTTAATTAAAATATCAATATCTTCGTTTTTAGTTAAAACATATAATTCTTTTAATTTACTATTTTCACTTAAATCCATAACAATTATTTTACATTTATTAAAATGTGTTTGAATTGTTTCTAGTTTTTCTTTATTAGTGCCAACTAAAATCAACTCATGTCCTAAAAAATTTAAATATTTAGCCATTTCAAATCCAATACCCGAAGATCCACCTGTAATTAGAGCTTTCATCAAAACCACCATCCCTAATTACTATTATAGCAAATCAACTTAAGAATTTCTATAACATCTTTTAATTATGATTAATTTAATGTATATGGATTATTAGAAATACTATTCCCACCGCTTATTTTTACATCTGATTTAAAGAAAAAAACTAAACGAAGCACATTTATATAGCTAGCATCATTGAGACTGATGGACTCATTGGAATAAACACGTCAGAAGCATTGAACGTGTGAGATGTCTTAACAAATAGTTTCGGTTTATAAACTTGTATAATTAGCAATTTTTTTATTGTTTTGACTAGACCGTATTTCTCCAACTTTAGGTAGGGCAAAAGTTGAAGTAACCGGATTCCCATTTGCAAGTGATGTTGTTAATACATTATTACCCCTTTCGTTATATCCTCATTCCCATGTTTAATTTTGGGAAATCTTTGCAGTTGATATACCAATACCATATAATCTTGTTTTCATTGTCGCCCAATTAAGATTATTTGAACCGAAGCAACCACTTGACATTTCATTAACTATATTTATTTCATTGCCTTTAGCTGTAACAGCAGAATAACTAAATGTAATTGAGCATGCTGTTATAACATTTTTTGTAATTTCTTGTCCTGTATAAGTAAAAAATGCAAAAGAAAAGAATAAACATATTAAATAAATAAATTTAATATTGATTATTCTTTTTAATTTATAAGGCATAATTAATTCATTCTTATTTATAAGAATGTGTGTGTAGAAAATAATATTATTTGTTTTATTTAATTCTATTTACTACTTTCCAATTTTTTTAATACTTCTTTAACTACTTCAATGGCTTTTTCGCGAACATCTTCAGCCGCTTTTGCTAATATTGGTGTTCCTTTTTCAACAGCTAAATTATATAGTTCTTCACTTTTCTTTTGCAATTCTTTTCCTTTTTCTTTAGCAATCTTTAATACTTTTTCTTTATCTAAATCTTCTAATTCTAATCTGATTTCTTCTATTTTAAGTTCAATATTATTTTTAACTTCATCTAAATCAATATCTTTAACTTTCACTAATAATTCATCCATTTTTGCTTTTAATTCTCTTCTTGTTTCGCTTCCTTTTTTAGGTGCGAATAAAACTCCTAATCCTGCTCCTAAAATAGCTCCTGCTACAAATTTCCCAAAACCACTTTTCTTTTCTTCTTTTTCCATAATTATTCATTCCCCTCTTTCTTTTTTTTATTGAATATTTTACCAATTAAATTAAAGACCGTCTCCACTATTTTATCACTAATTAATGACATACTATCTGTAACCGTATCAATAATGTTAAACACTCCATTTAAAGATTCAATTTTCTTTTTAGTATCATCAAGTAATAAATTAGTTTTATCAACTGTGTCTATTAGTTTAACTACTAATATAATTAAAGATAATAAAAGTACTGCTCCTAATATATATAATAATATAGGCAAAAATATATTTAAAAACTCCATATTCTACTCCTTTTCCTCATACATTGAATCAATTATATCAAATAAACTATGTTCTAAAGTATTCTCATCATAATTATTTTCAACTTCTTTTAATTCTTCTTTGTCACTTCTCCTTCCAACTGATTTATTTTTATCTTTATAATCTACATTATATTCTAACCCTAATTCTGAAAAATATTCTGCTGCATCACCCATTGTTACTTTTTCAACAACTGGCGTTTCATCAACATTCATATCATATAAAATGGTTTTTTCATTAATATCTTCCACTATTTCGTTAGTTTTATCCGCACTACCAAAAGCTTTTTGTCTAACATCATCTAAGTCTACTTTAGTATGTGTCCTTGCTCCACTTATATGTATTTCTTTTTTAGGTATCATCTCTTCTTTAGTATAATTTTTATCTAAGACTCCATAAATTGGAGAAATAATTGGCGAAGCTCTAAACATCTTCTTTTCTTCTCTTTTTTCATATAATCCACTATAATTATTATTATCTTTTTTATCATAAATACCATTATAATTAATTGTTTCTTTTTTTTCATAGTATGAAGTTACTATAGGTTTCTTTTCTTCTTTTATTGATTCATCAATAAAATCATCGTCTAATATTTCTGGAAATTTAAACTTATTATCCGACGTTTCTTCTTCTTTAGGAACGATTTCTTCTTTTTCTTTTTCCTCTTTTATATCTATTTTTCTTGTGTCAATCTTTTTGGCAATTACTTCTTTTTTCTTCTTTGGCTCCTTATCTTCAACTTCAACATATTCTTCTTCAAAAAAAACATTTTTCAATTTATCAAATAGTTTCATAAAGCCCTCCTTTTATTTTTTATCCATCTTTATTTCATCTTCATCAGGTAAAACATTATTTTTATCAACATAATCATAATCATAATCTAAAAAGTTCCCATTTTCTCTTTTAGATTCAAATAAATTAAATTTCTCTTCTTTAAATATTAAAATATTTTCTCCAATTAGTGTTTCTAATACTTTATCATTATAATTTATACTAGATAAAATGTAACATATATTAATAAATGCATTTTTAATATCTTTCTTATCTACTATTGTTTCTATTTTAGCATAATTATAAATAACTTTCACGTAATATTTATTATCTATTTCTTTAATTGACGCATATCCTTCTTTATTACCATTAATTATCTTTTTTGAAAAAACATCTTTATTATTTTCTTTATCGCTAATTTTAGTTTTATTATAATAAGCAACTATATCAACATATAAATAATAATCTGTTAATTTATCCGTTAATTTAATGTTATAATCATTCTTGTTTTTTATACTTACACCCTGTGGGGCATAAAATTTGTACCCACTAAAAACACTATTGTATAGTTTTTTATCTTCTTTTAATACTGTATCAATTATATTTTCAATATTTGACTGTTTCACTTTAACCATATCACAACCGGTTATTAAGCATATAACAGTAAGTAAAAAAAATACTTTTTTCATGTTTCACCTACCTTAAAATATTATAACATATCTTTATTTTCTAAACCATATTTTTTTACTTTTTAGCATTTAGTTTATAAATAGGATTCCCCTTTTTTATAAATCTATCTTCATATTCTGTCGTAATTATATTGTTAGCTTCACTATTATGAAGATCTAAACTTATATCATAAAGTGTATATCCAAAGTCACTTAATGACTCTAAAGAGTATTCAAATAAACCTTGATTGTCTGTTTTTAATTCTATTGTTTTATTATTTCTAAAAATATTTTCATATTTCATTAAAAAGTCTTTGCTTGTTAATCTTCTTCTACTATGTCTTTTCTTAGGCCATGGGTCAGAGAAGTTTAAATATATTTTATCTATTTCTTTATTAAAAACTTCATCTATTTTTATAGCATCAATTCTAATTAATCTTAAATTAGGTATATCTTTTTTAATACTTTTAACAGCTAACGCTAAAACAGTGTCAAACTTTTCTATTCCAATATAATTAATATTTGGATTATTAAGGGCATTTTCTTCAATGAATTTACCTTTACCCATACCTATTTCTATATAAATAGGATTATTATTATTAAATATTTCGTGCCATTTGTTTAAATATGCATTAGGGTCATCAATTAAATAACTTGATGACTTTAGCAATTCGCCTTTATTTTTTACATTTCTAAGTCGCATATTATTCCTCCATCTAACTTATATTATATAACATTTGTATCCAAAAATAAACAAATGCATAAAATGTCTATGAAAGGATTGATAAAAGATGAATAATAATGCGATGATGCCATATAATATGATGCCATTTCCCGGAAGTCAGCCAGCATTTCCTGGACCACAACAATTTCCTGGAAACCAACCTGCATTTCCTGGACCACAATTATTTCCTGGTATGAACAATAATGATAATTGTAACGAGCGTTTAAATAGATTAGAAAGAGATGTTAATCGTTTAGAAAGACAAGTAAAAAGATTAGATGAAAAAGTAAATAATTTAAGTCAAATACCAATGCCAATAAATAATAAAGATAATAATTATAATGATTATCCAAATAATATGTATATGATGTAAAAGAAACATTAAGTTGTTTCTTTTTATGAGACTGATATAATCAATCTCTTTTTTAATAATCTAATATTATCATAAATTATCAAATTTTCAAATATCAATTTAATCGATTAGGATATGGAATATTAAGCTTATTATAAATCATATCCCAATTTGCATATCTAGTGTCCATTTCTTTTCTATATTTTTTGTTGCTAAGTATAAATATTTCATAAGGGAGTTATCATTGGTAAATACACCTTAGTCTTAGTGCATTTGCGATACGAACGATTTAAGCTTCTATGGCATTAGTTGTATACATTATCTTTCTAAGCTCCTTAGAATAGTTAAATAATGTACATATTGCTTCCCAATTGTCTTCCCATACTCTTAAACTAGTTGGATAAATTTTTATCCATTTTTCTTGCATTTTTTCTAAATTTTCTCGTGCCCCCTTTTCAGTATTTGATTTATATATAGATCTTAAATCATTACAAAATTCTTTTAAATGTTTATAAGAAACAAACTTAACTGAATTTCTAATTAAATGAACAATACACCTTTGTTGCATAGTATTCGGATATACAGCTTTAATGGCTTCGTTTATTCCTTTTAATCCATCCGAACATATTATAAGTACATCTTTAACTCCACGATTCTTTAACTCATTTAAAGTACTTAACCAATATTTGGCCGATTCATTTTCTCCAATCCAAATACCAAGTACTTCTTTAAAACCTTCTGGAGTTACTCCCAAAATAACATAAGCAGCTTTCTTAACAATAACATTTTCTTGTTTAACATTAAAATGTACTGCGTCTATAAATATAATTGGATAAACATCTTTTAAAGGTCTTTCTTGCCATTCTTTTATTTCTTCTAATACCGCATCAGTTATATTACTTATCATAGTAGCGGATAACTCAACATCGTAAATGTCTTTGATTGATTCGCTTATGTCTCTTGTTGATAAACCTCTTCCATACATATTAATGACTTTTTCCTCAATGCCTGAGATATCTCTTTTATTCTTTGGAACTATTTGAGGTTCAAACTCTGCATTTCTATCTCTTGAAACATTTAAATCAAAAGTGCCAAATTGACTTTTCACTGTTTTTGATGAGTAACCATTTCTATAATTATTCTTCTCAATTTTATTATCACTTTTTTCATAGCCAATAGATGTATCAAATTCTGCATTCATCATTGTTTGAATTGTATCCTTAAACATATCTTTTAAAGCTAAAGCTACATCATTTGCATCTTTTACTTCATAATTTTCTAGTATATATTTTGTTAATTCTTTTCCTTTATTATCTTTCATATAAAAATCCTTCCTATAGTTTATATATATTTCTATATTACCACAGAAAGGATTTATACTTTACACAAAATTATTTACAGACTCGGTAGTGTTCTTTAATTTTAAACTAAAATATGTTTTTTTTGGTATCCTAATTGTTCTTTATTTTCTTCTTTCCCAAATTGGTTATTAAAAATATCTAATACATATAATGTTACTTGTGATGGTGATGTCTGTGCATGAGTTTTTACTGAATCCCACATTCTACTATCATTGAATTCGACAAGAGGTTGATGAATTAACTCATCTTCATTTTCTTGCCACCAAGTAATTGACATTCCTTGTAGATTACCAGCTACATTAATTAAGTAGTGTGTATAGTGTCTAAAAAATTCATTTTTTTCTTCTTGTGTTGTTAATTCTTCATTGATGATATTGAATAAAGTTGCTAATGTTACTTCGCTTTGTTCATTACTTATGTGTCTATTTAGTTCGAGTTCTCTTATTTTAAGTAATGTAAAATTAATTAGTTCCTTGTTAATTAATGCTTTTTTACCATCAATATCACATTGCCAAAAGCCATCAGCAATTATCTTTGTATCTATTCCCATATAAATATCATTAGTATTAACATTAAATGTTTTCATATTTCCACCTCTACTCATCTATAAAGTCTTTTAGTTTTCTCGTTATTTTGGGATGTCGCATTTTAATTAATGCTTTTTGTTCTTGACAAGCAATATAGGATTGTGACTCATTATACATTTCCGCAATTTCGCCTTGAGTTAGGTTTTTATCATCAGCCAAACCATATCTTAACAATATAATCTTTTGCTCCTTAGTTGTTAGTTTCTTTAATGCTTCCCTTACTATTTCGTTTTTAATGTTTGCAATAACGCTATTAATTAACTCATCTGGTTCAGTTCCTATAATATCATCAATTGACATTTCATCCCCATCTTTATTATGGCCGATTGGTTCAGAAATGGACATAGGTGTTATTGTAGCTTTCATTGCTTCTACAATTTCCTTTTCACTAATTTCAATGATTTTTGAAAGTTGTTCCATTGTTGGTTCTTCGCCATACTTTTCCAAATAACTTTTTTTAGCATAAAAAACTTTTACTTGTATGTCACGATATTTTCTCGGTATTTTAATGGTAGTATTATCTCTAACATATCTTCTTAATTCACCACTTATCATCGGAACTGCATAAGTAGAAAACTCAACATCAAATTTTAAATTAAAGTTATCTATTGCTTTAATTAAAGCAATACAACCTATTTGAAACGCATCGTCATATTCTAAAGTTTCGCTAATATATTTTCTTACTACCATTCCAACAAGTCCAAAATTAGATTCTATGAATTTATCTCTAGTTACCATATCTCCATTTTGTATTTGTATTAAGATTTCCCTTACTTCTTCTTTAGATAATTTTTTGTTGTTACTTCTTTTATTCATTTGGCACCTTCTTTTTTATTAATTGTATACCGTTTTCTATTATATCACATTCTTTGTTAGAATACTGCTCACTTTGTTGAATTAATTGTTGTTCCGCTAATTCTAAATAATATTTTCTAGCAGCAATTAACTGTTGTTTAGTTATTGTTATTCTGTCAAGATAAGACTGATCTAATTCTCTATCTTTTTTTCTTTTTTCTAATAACCATTCTGGTTCTTTACCAAGTATATTTTTTTCAAGAGTTCTGCTATCCCAAATACTTTGATTACACTCTAAAAAATTATATAAATCTGCAATTGTTACTATAGTATAAGACCTACTAGAAAAAAAAATCTCTTGGATTTTTAATCCGAGTGCAGCCCAATCAATGCTAATCGTATCCCTGCTTTTACCAAATAAATCACACATTTCTTGGATAGTTAATCCATCATAATTATTTGCAATTGCTGATCCCAGCTTCAACACAAATACTCTATTAGAGATTCCAGATGGAGTTCTATCTAATTTTTTTGCAATGTATTCAATTGAATAACTGCCCCACATATCTTGTAATGCTTCTTCGTCCTCTTTAGTCCATTTGCGATGTTTACTTTTTATATCTAACCCTAGTTTTTTTGCTTTTATATAGACTGCATCTTCTGTCCTATTCATTATTTCGGCTATTTCAATAGTTGTATAATTAATTATTAATTCTTTTAATTGTTTTATTTCATCTTGAGTCCATGCATTTTTATTATTACTTATCAGTTTTATATCAAGGGAATTAGTTTTTGTTCTTATAGAACCACTTGTTCTATTTAATGCTATAGCAAGTTCATTAATAGTCATAGTTTTTGCTAAATATAATAGTTTTTCAATTTCTACTTGCGTCCATCTATTATCACTTTTTTTAATCTCTAAACCCAATTCTTTTGCTTTAGTATTCAATGTTTCTAAAATAGTATGCATTACAGCCCCCATTTTATATAAAGATAATTTATTCCAATTTTCTAATAGAAACTGGATTTTCTCTTGATTCCACTCAAATCTAATTTTTGCCATTATGATCACCTTTACTTTTAACTAGTTTTTTTTGTATTCCCAGTTCTTCAGCTTTTGCTCCAATTGATTTTTTTGTTCTTCCTAATTGTTCAGCTATTTCATCTTGTGTCATATTAGGATAATTTTCCTTTAAGTATATCATTTCTTTTCCGGTCCAAAATCTTTTAAGTTTATAACTGTATCCTAAATTTCTCAACATATTAGCAATTGCCCATTCAGATCTTTGTATAATTTCGGATATTTCCTTATAACTTTTACCTTCTAACAATAATCTTTTAATTGTTTCTAATTCTTCCTTATCCCATCTTTTATATTTTTGAGGTTCATCTTCAATGTCTTTATTACGCTTTTCTTTTAGCCATTCTGGTTCAGTTCCTAAAATGTTTTTCTCTAAATCTCTACTATCCCACATATCTTGATGGTGTTTTAAAAATTCCATTAAATCTTTCCATGTAACAGCCATGTATGACTTATTTTTAGTAATTTTAATGTTTTTAATTTTTAAACCTTTATCTATCCATGTATTATATAACCTATCAAGACTGACATTTAAAATATCACTAATATCAGATATAGATATTTGTTCAACATTGTTAGCAATCATTGATCCTAATCCCATTCTTACCGCTTTAACTTTTAAAGAAAATACACTTCTTTTCATTTTTTTTGCGATTTGCTCTATAGAATAATTTCCCCAATAATCACGCAATAATTGTTCATCTTCTTCTGTCCATTTGCTTCTATCTTGTATCAGTCTGATATTCATTCTTTTTGCTTTCAAATAAATGGCATTTGGAGTTCTATTCATTATTTTAGCGATTTCTTCATAATGATATTTTTCAGACAATTCTTTCAGTTGCAAGATATCTTCCTCTGTCCAATCGTTGTTTTGTGGTAATTTTAACCCTAGTTCTTCTGCTTTTTTTACTACACTATACCAAGTACAACCGAATCTTTTTTTCATGCTATGAGCTTTTTCTTTTCCCCAATTAGCTTTTAAATATTCAATTTGATCTTCTGTCCATTGAAATTTTGATTTACTCATGTCTGCCTCACACTTGTGTTCTTTTTTTTGCTAAAACCTTTAGCAATCATATCTTCTCCAATTTCTTTACATAATGCATCATAATTTATTTGTTCTTTAAATCGAGCAATTTCACTTTTTACAAAGTCTGAAAATATTTCTTTATCTGCTATTGGTTCTATTAATGGAAGTATTAGTGGTAACATATATTTATCTTTTTCCAAGTCAGAATTTAATATTTCTTGATATTCTTGGTACGCATAACAAGCTTCCTTGCTATTAATTTTATTTGTTTGTGGTTCATGTATCGCATTGTATAATTTTTTTTCTATTTTCAATCCTAAACTAGTATCGTAAACCCATCCATTACTTTCAGCCCAACTATGATCTGCACTTTCTTTGCCAAATCTTAATTCTAAATCTTTTATATCGCCATTAACCAATTGAAAATCATCCATACTCATAGTGATTAACATACTTCTATCATAGGACTTACCATTACACATTTGATTAATAAACAATAAAATTGATGCTGGTAATCCACCATAATATACATCCCTTAATCTCTCT
>JAVWBB010000012.1:0-22762 GCA_036649735.1 Bacilli bacterium | reverse complement strand
TTTATAACTTTTTTTATTAATGGTAACAATAAATCTATTGGATAATATAAAAATTTATTAATAATTAAATCGTATTCTCCCACATATTCTACAACATTAGAATTAAACTTTGATTTAAATGTATATAAATGATCATTTAAATAACCACTTACGCCTCCTAAATTACAAAAATCACATTTTTTTTCTAATGATTCAAGACAAATATCATAAACTAATCCAACTGAAACATTTAATTTAGCAAAAAGTAAATTATTAGCAGCATATAAATATTCACTAGTTCTTATTCCTACTTTATTAATGGGAAATATAACTATCGCTGTAGAAAGAGTAATTATATTTTGTCCTTCTTTTAATAAATCTTCTACTAATTTAATATCATCTAAATCTTTATTTTCTTCTTTTAAATATTTTAAATAAATATTTAAATTTAATTTACCTAAAAATATATAGGCATCTAAATTATTTAATATACTTTCAAAATATTCTTTATTTCGTAAAGATATATTTTGTCTTTTTTCAGTTAATTTAATAACTTTCATAAATTCATCAAGATCTTTTATATCGTTACTTTTAGTAAAAAACACTCCCCTTTTTTCATGATATGAGCCAAAATAACCTGCCACTTTCTTTTTACAATTTTTCTTTATTTCTTCTTTTGTATAAGGATATTTATTACTATCACAAAGAGGTATCATCATTTGATATCTTGGTTGTAAATAGGCATCTATTTCTTTTTTATAACCTTTATGATGATATCCTAATCTTAATAAGTTTTGATGTTTATTTTCAATATCTTTTTCATAATAATTATAAGTATTTTCTATATTCAATTCTTCTTTAACACAAAAATTAGGATCTAACTTTACGGCATAAGCATGATGCAATTTAGAAAATTTCTTTATTTGTTTTGTAAATTCTTCAAGTAATTCCTTATTTGAAGAATCTAGTACATAACCCCTAGGTATATAAAATAAATTAATGTTTAAAAATAATTTCTTTTCTAATATCAAACAAACACCTTTTAATTTATTATCTTGATATAAACCACACAGATAACTTTTCCAATTGCTTTTTACTTCTTTCCAACTTGATGTTTGCATAAAAGAAGAAGCATGATTGATAATAAATTCATCATATTCGTCTTTATTAATATCACTACTAAAATAACATTTCATCATCACACCTCCTCTACTTTATTTAATTATTTTTGCTTTTAATCTTTTTAAATTTTGATAAATATAAAAACTTATTTTATACAAATAATAATATGGCTTATTGATAATCAAATCAAACTCCCCAATTAATTCTGTTACTTCCCCACCAAAACCACTTTTAAATAGGTAAAGCCCATACATAGGATTTGTATCTTTAAAATCTCCCGTTATTCCATAAAAATTATATCGATTGCAATTATGAGAAACCGCATATTTTATCATTTCATAATGAAGAATATAAGGAGATTGTAAATACATAAATTCTTTATATGTTCCACCATACAATGATAAAACTTCATTTTTATTAATTAAAAATACTATTCCTCCTAAAACAATAACATCGCCATATTGCTCTTTTAACTTAGTTATATCTTCAATCTTATTATTTAATCTAGTTAAGTTAACAACAATTTCTGCCTGTCTTTTATTAAATTTAATCTCATTAAATTTAAATTTATCTGATTCTTTTTTTTCTTTATTACTATCAAACTCTTTTTGCAATTCTTTTATTTCTTTAGATAAATCTTTTAAAAATATTTTAGTGTGTAACTCGGCAAATAAAAATTTAATAGATTCATTTTCTTTTAAGGATGTATACATATTTTGATAATAAGAAAGTGGTCGATCGATAAACTCTCTTCTATCTCCCGTATGTTTCATAATATCTTTAAATTTAGGTAACTCATCATACGTAATTTCTCGACATATAATTGATGATTTCTCATTTTTTCTAATTATTTGTCTAGTTTTTGAATCCATATCTTTTAGTATTTCCTCAATACTTCGATTATTAATATTTAAAGTATAAATCCATCTAGGTTGCATTGTCTCTTGGTAAAGATTATATCCAAAGTGCTTATATCCTAAATCTTTTAATGTCTTAACAACTTCTCTATTATCAATTTGATTAGGAACTACTTGTCCTTGTCTATCTCTTTCTTGATTAATGACATAAGGATCTATTTTTAAAAATATTCCTTTATTTTCTTTTATATATTTTTTTATTTCTTTTGTAAACTCTATTAATAGTTCTTTATTATTAAAATCAATTAAGGGACCTCGTGGAGCATAAAAGATTGATTTTTTTAATGGGGTTGATTTTTCTAAAAGAAGGGAAGCACATATTATTTCCTTTTTATCAATTATTCCCACTAAATGTTTCTTCCATCCACTTTTTTCTTTTAAATTGCCCCACTCTATTGTTTGATGAAAATTCATCAAAGGATGATTATCACTAATTTTTTTAAATTCTTTTTCTGTTAAATTTCTAAATTCCATCCTTAACCCCTTTTCTTAAAAATATTAATTTTATTTAACAACTCTTTGCCAAAAACATTTTCAATATTTTTATTTTTATAATGATACCAAATATATATGCCAAAGCTTACAATCCCATAAACAAAGATAATAGGTATTTGTAACCATCTATTTGTTAAATTAATAGGTATAAACAATTGTAATATATATAATGGTATTAAAAACAAAATGTATCCCATTATAAAACTAGGTGTTTTTTTAAGTGTTTCTTTATAATCAAAGTTCTCTGTTTTCTTTAAATTATAAAGTGCGTACCATATTGATATTCCTAAACCTATAAGAGTAGCAAGTATAGCCCCATAATATGGATATTTAGTAAATTTATCAAATAAAATAATTAAAGGAATATCTAATACAGCATTTAAAATAGTTCCTCCAAAAATAGTAATATAAACTAATTTAAATTTATTCATACCTTGAAGCATCCCTGTAATAATCATATAAAAACTACCAAAAAGAGCGGTAAAAATAGAAAATCTAAAAACTAAATAACCAAGTTCACTAACACCGTAAAACAAAGTCCAAACAGGAAGTGCTAAAACACTTAAAAATAAAGTAATGGGCACTATTAAAAGAAGCATTATTTGAATTGTCTTATTGAACTTATTGTTAACGTCTTTATAATCTTTTTTAGTAAAACTACTGACAATATTAGGAATTAAGCTTGTAACTAAACCTGTTGCAATGGCTGTTACAATCATATTTAATTTCATACCCCAAGTAGTATAAATACTGACAATGTTTTCTACATATTCTAAAGCATATCCTAAATATTCTGTCATTACTCTAATAATTATGACCATATCAATAAAATTATAAAAATTATTAGCTAACGCTACTAAAACAAATGGAAATGCATATGCTAATATCTTCTTAATTATTTCTTTATTTGTTATATTATCTTTTGTTAAAGTAGGATTAATTAATTGCTTTTTATTTTTAATCATGACATATTTTAAATATAAATATGTCGCAACCCCTCCAATAAAAGCCCCAAATACTGCTATCCCCACGGCTTTAACTTCACCTATTTTAAAAACATATATAGCTAAATAACTACCAATTAAAATAACTAAAACTCTAACTATTTGTTCAATAATTTGACTAATTGCTGTTGGAGTTATAAATTTATGTCCTTGTAAATATCCTTTAATCGTACTTATAAAAGGAACAATTAAAATAGCAAAAGAAATCATTTTTACAACATATGAGACATTACTCAATGTTGTCGCATCAATTGTACTTCCTATTATAAACTTAGCAATTGATTCTGATGCAAAAAATAAAATTAAAAAGATAAATATTGATAAACCTAAAATAACATTTCGAGATATTATATAAACTCTTTGTTTAGCTTCTTCTAACCCCAAGGCTTTATATTCACTAGTTATTTTACTAATTGCAAAAGGAATTCCCGCTGAAGATATTCCTAAAAACAAAGCATAAATGTTGTATGCATATCCATATAATGCTCCACTTGCTTCGCCAATAATAGCATAAAAAGGCACTACGTAAAGTACCCCAATTATTTTTACTATTAAAATACCAAAAGTGGCAATAAATGCTCCGCCAATAAATGAATTTTTCTTCAATTAAATCACTACTTTCACTCTTTATAAATAAGCATAGCCGAAAAACAATATATTTGTTCTTCCCCAAATAAACTAACTCCCACTTGATATTTAATATCAATTAATTCTGTCTTTGTTTCCTCTAGAAAAGCATTAATACTACTTTCTAAATCTTTTTCATGTCCTTCATCAAAAATCTTTACTTGTATCATTTATATCACCCATTATCAATTTATCAAATATAAAAAGGTTATTTTGTCATATTTTGATACTTATACATATTTTTAATTAATTTACCTTCATCATTTATAAATTCCACATATACTTTTATTTCTAATTCTAAATCTTTTATATCCTTTTTAGTTTTAATATACCCAACTAATATTATTCCTTTTTTATCTTGATTAACTAATAAGTCAATTGGTTTATCAAAAATTCCTATCGAAGGATATATATCTGTTGTTTTCATATTGTGAATAGCAATTGCTTTAATTTGTTTTAAATTATTATCTTTTTTATCAATAATTACTTTATAAGATACTTCATCATCTAAAATCCTTGTTAGTTTTACTTCTATATTAAAAGGAAAAGTTGTTAAAAATTTATCACTTTGTTCTAGTTTATCTACTAAATGAATATATTCTTCTTTCTTAATATTTCCTTTTGTACAAGCAACTACTAATAATATTATAGCACCTATGGCTATTATTTTGCTAAATAATTTCACATTTTCACCACTATGTTGACAATCTTTCCTTTTATAACTATTACTTTAACTATTTCTTTATTATTAATATGTTTTATAACATTTGCATCATTTAAAGCCTTATTTTTTAATTCTTCTTCTGTATCGTTAATATTAATATTGATTGTTCCTCTTAATTTCCCATTTACTTGAACAGCAATACTATATTCACCTAAAACTAATTTATTTTCATCATAAATTGGCCAATTAGATTTAGCAATAACATCGCCTAATTTACATATTTCATTTAATTCTTCTGTAATATGAGGAGCAATGGGATTTAATAAGATTAAAAAAGTTCTAAAATCATCCTTAGTAATTGTCGTCTTCTTATCAAATTCATTTAACAAAGTCATTAAAGTTGATACAGCTGTATTATATTTCATAGTATCAATATCGTTAGATACTTTTTTAATAGTTTTATGAATCATAACTTCTAATTCTTTTGTATACCCTTTATTTTCGTTTAATTTATCTTGTAAATTCCAGACGCGATCTAAAAATCTTTTACATCCTTTTAAACCATTGGTACTCCAATTTACTTCTTTTTCATAATCTCCCATAAACATTTCATAGCATCTTAAAGTATCGGCACCAAATTCATTAATTACATCGTTAGGATTAATAACATTTCCTTTAGATTTACTCATTTTTTCGCCATTTTCTCCAAGAACCATTCCATGAGCTACACGAACATCAAAAGGTTCATCAAAGGGTACTAATTTAATATCATATAAAAATTTATGCCAAAATCTTGCGTATAATAAATGTCTTGTTGCATGCTCCATACCCCCATTATACCAATCAACTTTTTTCCAATATTTCATCGCATCCATACTAGCAAAGTTTTCATTGTTTTTAGGGTCCATATATCTTAAATAATACCATGAGGAACCGGCCCAATTAGGCATTGTATCTGTTTCTCTTTTAGCCATTTTTCCACATTTAGGACAAGCCACATTATACCAGTCTGGTATTTTAGACAAAGGACTTTCTCCATTATCTGTTGGTTCGTAATCTTTAACGTTTGGAAGTACAACGGGTAAATCTTCATAAGGAACAGGAACCCATCCGCAATCTTCACAATAAATCATTGGAATTGGTTCACCCCAAAATCTTTGACGTGAAAATACCCAATCTTGTAATTTATAATTAGTTACTTTTTTCCCTAAATTATTTTCTTCTAAATAAGAAATCATTTTAGTGGTTGCTTCTTCTTTATCTAAACCATTTAAAAATTCAGAATTAATATGAATACCATCATTAATCATAGGACCTTTTTTTGTAACATACTCATAAGTCTTTTTATGCAATCCATCATTTATTTCAGATTCAATAATATTCTTATCAACCCATTCTACATCAAATATCTCATCATCATCTAACTGTTTAGAACTTTGATGGTTACTATTTAATTTAAATAATAATGGAGTACTTTCTATTTCAAAGTATTTATCCTTATTATAAGCATAATAATGATGATTAATTTTATTGCCAATATACATTAATTCTATATCGTCATAACCTGTTTCTTCAATTATTTCCCTTTTAGCACACACAATAGCATCTTCACCATTATGTCTAGTACCACCTACAAAAAGTCTTCCTCCCTTATCATGCCAATTAATTGTCAAATAGGAATCATTTTCACTATCATAAACAACTGCAACAATACTATCTTTATGTGTTTCTTCATTATTTTTAATACCCGTTACTTCTTCTAGTACCTGAACAATTGGAATATTAAATTTTTTAGCAAACGCATAATCGCGATCATCGTGAGCAGGGACAGCCATAATCGCTCCTGTTCCATAATTCATCATCACATAATCAGAAATATAAATAGGTATTTCTACATTATTAACTGGATTAATCGCTGTAATACCCTCTATTTTAACCCCTGTCTTTTCTTTATTTAAAGATGTTCTTTCTAATTCACTCTTCTTATTAGCATTGTTTTTATATTCTTTTATTTCTTTTAAATTTAAAATATCATTTTTTAAAGTATCAATAATCGGATGTTCTGGGGCAATTACCATAAAAGTTGCTCCATATAAAGTATCTGGGCGAGTAGTAAATACAGTTAATTCTTCATCTTTATCTTTTATTTTAAATTTAACTTCAGCACCACTTGATTTACCAATCCAATTTATTTGAGCTAATTTAATTTTATCTAAGAAATTAGTGTCATCTAATCCATCAATTAATTTTTGGGCATAACTCTTCATTTTAAGCATCCACTGTTCTTTTTCTTTATGCTCAACTTCTCCCCCACATCTTTCACATTTACCAGCTTCTATTTCCTCATTAGCAAGTCCGATTTTACAATGTGGACACCAATTAATTTCTTTTTTACCTTTATAGGCCATATCATGTTCATAAAATTTTAAAAATTGCCATTGTGTCCATTTATAATAATCTGGATCCGTAGTTGCAAATTCTCTACTCCAATCAAAAGATAAACCAACCATTTTTAATTGGCCTTTAAATATCTTTATACATTCTTTAACAGCTATACTAGGGTGAATCTTGTTTTTAATTGCATACTCTTCAGCAGGAAGTCCAAAAGCATCAAATCCCATGGGGAATAAAACATTATACCCTTCTAATCTTTTCTTACGGGCTAATGAATCTAAAGCTGAATAACTTCTAACATGTCCCACATGTAATCCTGTTCCTGATGGATAAGGAAATTCAATTAAACAATAAAACTTTTCTTTATCACTACTATTACTAGCTGTAAAAGTACTATCATCTTCCCAATACTTTTGCCATTTATTTTCAATTTCTTTAAAATTATACATATTACTTCTTCTCCTTTTGATAATGTTTTCCAATAATGTCATAAAAAATAACTGTGAGCGGAACAACTATTAATAATCCTACCAATAATTGTAAATAAATATTTTCAATTAAACTAATAAACGATATTGCTACTGACATTGAAAATGAAGTTGCCAAACACACTACGTTAACTAGTTTTTTTAAGTTTAAATTTTCTACTTTAAGTTTATATTTATAAATAATATACTGTGTCTCAACAGGTATCTTTTTTACTATCCCCTTTTTATTCTTTTTTCCTACTTTTCTCACTGCAAAAAATAAATAGAATAAATAGATAGCTGCAAAGGTCATTAAAAATAATATTACTTGTTTCATTTTTCCTCCAAAAGAAAAATACTTCCCCCATAAGGACGAAATATTTCGTGGTACCACCTTAATTCATAGATTAATATCTACCTTATACCTTTAACGCTAGTAATTGCGTTTTATAATAGAAATGGAAGTTCATTATTATTTATTATTAGTTCTCACCAATTACTAATTCTCTTTTTAATCAATAATAATTAATACTCATTTCCTATAAATATAATCTTATTATATTAGAAATTATCAATATATTCAAGTAATTTTAGAAACAATCTAACATGTTCTTTTCTTAAGCCTTTTGCTCTTAGTTTTCTAATTTCAATTCGTTTCTTTTTTATTGGTAAATCTGTAAAGATTATTGCTGCAATTTTTTCTTTCATAAATGTTTCTATTTGCAAATCAGATAGTATTTCTTCAATATCTTCGTTTATTAATCTAACTGCATCTATTTCAATATCTTTTCCTTTACAATTAACTGTTAATTGACCAATCGAGGGTACATTATTTACTTCGACAATAAAATCATTTTTTTCAACATACATTTTATTAATAGGAATAATGTCTTCATTAAAATGAATAATAACATCACTAGATAGTTTTGTATTCCTAAAAACAAATTTATAATTACGTAAATTAGGCACCAAACCTTTTTTACCACTTAAAGAACGCATAATAACCGTATAATTATTAGGTTGATAATTATAATCAATTTGTGTAATTAAATTATATTCTTCTTTATATAGTGATGTTACATTATCATCTTCATAAAGATTATATATATTGCTTAATCCAGGAAATATTTGAATCTCTAAGTTTGTAGGATTATTAATACCTAAATCATTAGTTAAAGGGATAATCGCACCGCTTTTAACAAATACTGGATAATCTTCTTGCTTAAAAAAAGCTACATAACTTTTACTTCCATTATACTTTTTACCAGTTTTAAAATCATACCATGTTCCTTCGGGTAAATAAAACTTATGAACAGTTCTTTTCATGATAACATCCATTTTATCTAAAATAGGTGAAACTAAAAAGTTTCTTCCAAACAAATACTCATTTTTAAAAGTCGTATCATCATAAATAAACGGTAATTGATAATATAATGGTCTAACAAGTGGTAAACCTGTTTTATGGTAATTATACCCTTCTGTATAAATATAGGGAATTAACTTATTTCTTAAATCTAAATAATAATTAGCAATTGTTTTAGTATTAATATTCCATTCCCATGGTAATCTTTTATAATACTTTCCGCGTGATTCATGTAGTCTAAAAATAGGGGAAAATGTACCGAATTCTACAGATCTTAAATAAAGTTCATCTTCTTCAATTCCTCCATAACTACCGCCAATATCGTGGCTCCACCAAGAAAGGCCAATATTAGCTGCTGACATATTAAATGTTGGTAAATATTTTAAGGTATTCCAAGAAGTAATTGTTTCACCTGAATATAAGATACTATTTCTTTGTGATGCGCTTAAACTATTACGCGCTAGTAACATTTCTCTTTTTAAAGGATTTTTACCAGCATTTAAATCATGATAAAAATTAATAACTTTTAAAGTATCTATATTATTAAAATCATCATAATCATTCCAAAAGAAATCTATTCCTAAATCTTCAAGTGGCTTAATTAATAAATTCATATACACGTCTAACACTTTTTTATTAAGTAAATCTAATTTAATTATTTTATTACCTTCAATATCAAAGGCTTGTTTAATCAATTCATAGTTTTCTTCAAAAGGAAATATACCATCTTTTATATTTGTTTGAAGGCCTATTTTAATATTATTTTTATGCACATAATCAATTAATTTAACAGGTTCTTTAATTAAATCCTTGTTAAAAGAAAAGCCTGAACTTAATTTTTTATAACCCAACAGTTCTCTAATATGCCAATCTTTATCTAATAATAATACTGATAATGGCGTATCGTTTTCTTTAAACTCTGTTATTAACTTTTCTAATTCTATGTCCGTGTAATTAGTGTTTTTGCACCACCATACTCCTAGTGCATAGCGAGGTATTAGTAAGGGAAATGAGGTTAATTTATAATAGTCATTAAGCGCTAAAGCAAAGTCTTTATCATACATGAATAAGTATATGTCAATTATATTAGTAGACTTTTTTAAAGTATTATCTTCTAAAATATAATAGTTATTAGAATCATTAATAGACACAAAACCATCCAAAGAATATAAGCCTTTGTCTAACTTAAAATTGTCTTTTATATAATCAATAGAAACATTACTACCACCATAATTTCTTGCTTCCGGATGATTATAATACCAAAACTTTTCTGTATCTTTTAATGTTACTTTTAAATTAGCCATTGGAGTAAATTTATTAGCCGAAAACTTTTTATTTTTAACATAAGATAAGGTGAAATATGCTGTTTTAATTTCTAAAAATGTATTGTCTTCTTTAATTTCAAATTTAGGCATATCAAAATTACGGTTACTAGCAAGAATAGTCGGATAATCTAAAAATAATCCTGTTTCATTATATTCTAGTCTAATTAATCGTTCTGAAAGCACACTAAAACGATACTTATTACCTTTAATAATATAAGCATCTAATGTTTTTGCTTTAGAGACTTCTTTTTCTTTTTTATCTACTTCTTCATTCATCTTATCACCCTTATTTATTCTAATATTAGGATATCACAATCATTTACTTTTTACCATTATTTTTTGATAAATATGCAAAAAAAGATAATACATTTAAGTATTATCCTCTACTATCAAATTTCTTTCTAGCTTCTGTATTAAGTATTCTTTTTCTAATTCTTATATTAACTGGAGTTATTTCAACTAACTCATCACTATTAATATAATCTAAAGCACTTTCCAAAGTAATTGACCTAGGTCTTTTTAAAACCGTTGTATGATCTGAACCAGATGCACGCATATTTGTTAATTGTTTTCCTTTAACAACATTTACAGCTAAATCATTTTCACGATTACATTCACCAATAACCATACCTTCGTATACTTCAGCGGCAGGTTCAATAAACATAACTCCACGATCTTCTAATTGTCCAATACCATAAGCTGAAGCTTTTCCATTTTCCATTGAAACTAAAACACCAAGTTTTCTTTCTCCAACTTCAATGCTAAGCATTGGCCTATATTCTTTATAAGTATGATTAAGTATCCCATACCCCTTAGTTATCGTCATAAAATCAGTAGTAAAACCAATTAAACCACGTGAAGGAATAGTATAATTTAAACGTACTTGATTCCCGAAATTAGACATATTTTCCATATTAGCCCCACGAAGTCCAAGTTGTTCAATTACTGTTCCTACTGTATCTTCAGGGCAATCAATTTGTAAATCTTCGTATGGTTCATGCTTCTTACCTTCTATTTCTTTAATTATAACCATTGGTTTAGAAACTTCTATTTCAAAACCTTCTCTTCGCATATTTTCAATTAAAATAGATAAGTGAAGTTCTCCACGTCCAGAAACTAAAAATGATTCAGAATCAGCGGTTTCTACTCTTAAACTAACATCTTTTTGCATTTCTTTAAATAAACGTTCTTCAATCTTTCTTGCTGTTAAAAGTTTACCATCTTTACCAATTAATGGTGAACTATTAGTTCCAAACGTCATTTGTAAAGTTGGCTCATCAATATGAAGAAGTGGTAGGGGCGTAACATTATTAATATTACACAAAGTTTCTCCAACAGATATGTCATTTAATCCTGCTACTGCAATTATATCACCTGCTTCTGCTGATTCAACTTCTACTCTTTTAAGCCCTAAAAAACCAAATATTTTTTGAACTCTAAATTGCTTAATTGAACCATCAACTCTAGAACAAGCAACCATTTCACCAACTTTAATAATTCCATTGCGAACAACACCAATACCTATTCTTCCCACATAATCATTATAATCTAATAATGCCGGTTGAAATTGTAGTGGCTGATCATTTTTTCCTTTTGGAACTGGAACTTCAGAAATTATTAAATCTAATAATTCTGCAAATCCTTTATTTGTTGTTGCAAGTTCTGGATTAGAACTAGATGTTCCATTTAATGCTGATGCATAAATCACTTTAAAATCTAGTTGATCATCAGATGCTCCTAATTCAATAAATAAGTCCAATACTTCATCAACTACTTGTGACGGCCTTGCTGATGCTTTATCTACTTTATTAACAACTACGATTGGTTTAACATTTGCTTCAATTGCTTTTTTTAGAACAAATCTCGTTTGTGGCATTGGTCCTTCATAAGCATCCACAACTAAAACAACCCCATCAACGACGTTCATAATTCTTTCTACTTCACCACCGAAATCGGCATGACCTGGAGTATCAAGTATATTAATACGATAATCATTATAATTAATCGCCGTTGTTTTAGCTAAAATAGTTATTCCTCTTTCTCTTTCAATTGCATTTGAGTCCATTGAAACATCAGATATATCTTCATTTTCTCTAAAAGTTCCTGAAAACTTTAATATTTCATCAACTAATCTTGTTTTACCATGATCGACATGGGCAATAATTGCTACATTTCTTTTTTTCATAATACATTCCACTTCTTCCTTAAACACTAGAAGATTATACCATATTTACTTAGCAATTGCCAACACTTTTTTTAAAATTAAATTACAATGTAAAATAACTTTAGTCTCTATAAAACTTTCTTGTAAATACTAAACAATACTTTTATATAAAAAGAAACTAAAAACAATATCAAAATATCCTACATATTATAATATTTATACTAAATTAATATGCATTATTATAATTTATCAATACTTTATCAATATTTTTACTACTAATATAAATAGTTACTTCCGGTTTATATAATAGTTGATAATTATAAAACTCTTTGTTTTTCAAATTATTTAAAATTAACTTTATTCCTTTTAAATTATCATTATCACTTTGACTAATAACGTATTCATAATCAGTTTTATTAATATTTACAGATAAATAATCTTTATAATACTTTGTTTCAACCTTAAATGTATTCAATAATGTCTCATCAACTACAACTTTAAAAGATATATTACTGTTATCTCCTCTTATATTTTTAACATCATATTCAGCAATTTTTGTTGTAATATCTAAAGTTGGTAATTGATCAATATATTTAGTATCTAGTATTTCAAAAGTTGTAATTGTTGCCCCTAATCCTAAAAATAATAAAGATATTAAAAATGTAATAAATATTTTTTTAAAATTTATTTTTTCTAAAGTAACTAAAGATGATGATACAAATTTAAAAACAAAATCAATATATAATATATTTATAGTTAAACAAGCAATTAAAATTATCCATATTCCAAAATAATGCACCCCTGTAATTATCAAAGCTGTATTTATAAATATAGCAATTACAAAGCCAATTAAAGTTAAAAATGCAGGTAAAGAAAATAGTATTAAAGCAATTTTTAAAAATGCGACAATTATATCTACTAAAACTCTACCAATATGAATATTACTCTTATTTGTTTTTTCTCTAACAATTTTACTTTCTTCGACATTATCATTCTTTTTTTTAGGCTTTTCTTTTACTTCTTCTTGATTATCTTTTTTATATATTCTCTTAAAAATACTTAAGAATAAAAAGATAGAAATAACTAAATAAACTGATTCAACAAGTAAAGACCAAATACCATTTAAAAGACTATCAAGTGGACTAAAGAATATATTAAATAAACTAGAGCCTACATTTTCAATAAGTATAACTGGCAATCTTAATAATCCAATAATGACCATAATTAGTAATATTTGAAAAATAAATTTAAATATATCATTTATACTATTAAACGATATTCCTTGAATTATATCCTTACAACTATTAAAAAATTCATTAACATATTCACCAATCTTTGCAAAATTAAAATTATAAAAACTACTTTTTTCATAATCTTTATTTATTTTATAGGCTGATAATATCTCTTTTACTAATAAATCAAAATTACCAAACTCTTTTATTACTTCTTCTTCCGTTAAACCCTTCTTACTTTTTTCATCAAAATAACCACTATATTCATCAATTATATCATTAACTTCTAAAGTATCTAAAATATCTAATCTTTTTCTTAATTTAGTTAAAAATTGTTCTTTATTCATTTTCTTCTCCTTTTATAAATTTATTCACACTTGTTTCAAATATTTTCCATTCTTTTAATAAGTCTCTTTTTCTTTTATTGCCTAGTGGTGTCAAATGGTAATATTTTCTTGGTGGTCCCTCTTTTGATTCTTTTAAGTATGTATCAAAATACTTTTCATTAGTTAACCGTTTTAAAATCGGATAAATAGTTCCTTCATTTACATTGACAATTTTAGAAACTTCTTCAACTAATTCATAACCATATTTATCAGTTTTATTTAGTATAAGTAAAACAATAAGCTCTAAAACTCCTTTTTTAAATTGTGTGTCCATTCTTCACCTCTCTTAAGAACTATTCTATACCCACTACTTGGCTTTGTCAAGTAGTAAAATAAAAAAAATTAATCTTTTTCAACAATAGCATCATTAACATTATGATTAATTATATCCCATTTTACTTCTTTTAGAACTAAAGCTTTAATGGCACAAGGTATATATGATATTAAATATAAAGGATAATAAAATATCGTTTTAATTTTCATTTTATTATTAATATTTATTTGTTTATTTTCTTTTATAAAAATAATTAATGTACACAAAGACATAATAGTATAAGCCATAATTAAAATAACGCCTAATTTATTAATAAGCATAGTTGTAGAAATATTATTTATCATTGCTTTTAAAATATGAAATATTATGTTAATAATGTATAAAACAAGCCCCATAATCATTAATATATAAGGATGTACTCCTATTATTTCAGCAATACGTGAACCCATATTATTACAAGTGAAAAGTCCTTTTTTAATTTTATTTATATACTTTTTACGAGTATCAATATACCCTCTAATCCAACGAACTCTTTGCATTTTAGTCTGTTTAAAACTAACCGGTTGTTCATCATAAAATATAGCTTTTGGATTATAAAATGTTTTTAAACTGTTAAGTATTGAATATAAAGTTATTTCATAATCTTCGGTTAAACTATGAAAAGGAAATCCTTGCCATTTTTCAATTAATTCTCCTTTTATATAAAAACCTGTTCCTGAAATTATAACATTGCCACTATATTTAATTCGACTTTGATTTATTAATGTATTTAGCATAAAAAAAGTTAAAGCTGAAGATGCTGATACTACGTTACTAGCATTTTTACAATTACGATAACCGGTCGTAATATCATAACCTTTTTTATAAGATTCAATCATTTCTAAAATAAAATTTGAATCAAGGACATTATCAGCATCAATAATAAAATACATATCATAATGTTTCTTATTTTTTAAAATACTTTTTATACATTCATCAAGCGCATAACCTTTTCTTTGTAAATTTAATTTAGCGCGAACAAATATTGACGCTTTATATTTGTTTGCAATATTAACAGTCTCATCTAACTGTGATTCAACTATTACATAAACATCTTTCATCATTACTTTAACAGTTTGTTTTTTAATACTTTTAAGTAAACCTTCAATAACCTTTGATTCATACCTAGCGGGTATTAAAATACAAAAGTTTATTTTATCTTTCTTAATTGCTTTAGGCTTATTATTACTATTAATAACTAATAAATTAAGCCCTAATAAGAAAACTCCTAAAATTATTAACATAAAAGATACTTCTAACATAATTACTCCTATTTACTTTTTTTCATATTGGGAAAATGCTTTTTCAAATAATCATCTGTATAATAATCATCATAAAACTTACCTACTGCCGTTATTGGTTCATAACCTTTTCTTCGTAAATTTTGTCTAATTAAAGCACTCCAAGATACTAACATGTCTAATCCCACTAAAACAACAGTAATAATTAAAACAATTCTTCCTATTTTATATGGGATTTTTTCAATCAAATTAGAAATAAAGGGATATATAAAATCGATATATATATAACCGCATATTCCCCAAAAAAGCATAAAATGAACAGTTGTTCGCCCATTAATATTTAATGGTAAATTACTATAATTCCATGACCTTGTCCCAACAAATGTCTCTTGTAAAAAAGATATTCCATATTCAAAAACTCCACCTATTAAGGCTGCATACAATAAAGTTAAATACCAAGGCCTTTTCTTACGCCCTAATAAATAAGTAATAAGCACTAACCCCGCTCCATATATTGGGCTTAATGGCCAATATATTACTCCTCTTCTTAATTGCCAAACAACACTACCATCTTTAATAAAATAATGTATAAGTGTAAATATCTGTTCATAATAAGTTCCAATTACACAACCAATAATAAAAATTATAAACAGTTTACTAAAGCAAATCCCTTTGGCAAATATCTTCGTTTCTAGTATTTCTTTCATTATACAGCTCCTTAATAAATGCTATTAGCATAAAAAATATTTATAACCTTATAATTAAATAAGAGCATTCATTTTTTTAACATATTGTTTAATAACTTCTTCGCTATCATATATATTAATTTTACCTTCTTCTAATATTTCATCAAAATTATCTGTTTTATCTTTTTTAATAAAGCATTCTAGATTATATAAAGCATTTCCTTTATTCTCTTTATATTGTTGATAAAATAAAAGAGCAATAGCAAGAGACGTCAAATATCGCAAATTAAAAGCAACATCAATATTATCATCAACTATAAATGAATCAGAATTTATATATTTATTAACGCTTCTTTTCCCCATCTTTTTAGTCATAAGCATCTGTTTTAATTCAATAAAGCCATTTAATCTATTATCAAACAACTCTAAATATGCAAATCCTATTTGACTCTGTTTTATTCCCTTGCTTTTTAAAAAATCAAAAAATAATAATTCGAAAAAAATAGCAGTAACTTCACATAATGATTCGTTCATAATTGTTAAGTCATTGTCAAAACTCATATTTTTTTTAAACTCATAAGCATGACCAATTTCGTGAACTAATTTTAGTGGTGTTAAAATATTTTCTTCATCATAAATAGTAATATAAGGCTTTCCTTTAAAAAAGTCCATATAGCAAATACTTTCAAAATATTCTTTGTCACCTAAGTATAGCATTCTTTTTTGGGGATTTAAAATATCTTTTATTTCATCAAATATAGAGTAATCTAATTGCATATAGAATTCTTTTACTAACTGTAATGATTCTTTTCTTGGCATATGTTCAAATATAAAATCAAAATCAAATTCTTTATAATCTTTAGTAAAATAATTTAATAATTCCATACATAATTCATTTTCTTTTTTACTAAGATCCCAACGCACTCTTTTTATTTCTCTTTTAATATTCGTAATATTATAACCACTTACATCATCAGTCATTGTTACATTAAAGTAACTCATTAATTCTAAATAAAAACATTTATAACCTAAATATTTATTTCTTTCATCAATACTTAAATTACCTTTTAATATTTGTTCAATTTCTTTATAACTATTTCTTATTTTAAATAAATCCCAACTATATTCCATACTAGCCCCCTATTAGTATTCTATAACAAATACTCATTTTTTTAAAGCATAATTATAAATTATATGCTCATAATATAATGGTGAAGAAAATGTTGAAACAATCAATTTGGAATATTAATAATAAAAACAATGATTTTATATTAGAAAAAGACTTAAAAACCGATATTTTAATAATTGGCAGTGGCATAACCGGAAATACACTAGCATATCTTTTAGACAATAAAGATATAACTATTATTGATGATGATTTAGGCAAAACAACTTGTAAAAGTACGGCTAAAATAACTTTTTTACAAGACTGTATATATAATAATATTAGCAAAAAGAAAAAAGATTTATACTTAAAAAGTCAGTTATTTGCTATCGAATTGATTAAAAAAATAATAAAAGATAACAATATCAAATGTAATTTAGAAAAAACAAAGATGTATTTATTTACTAATTCAACTAAAGAAGTTAAAAATATTAAAAAAATAGAAAAATTACTTTCTAAAAATAATATTCCTTTTACAATAAATCAATTATTAAGTTATCCTAATATTTATAATATAAGTACCGATTCTTATGTTTTTAATCCTTCTTTATATTTAAAACAGCTAAAAGAAATAAATAAAAACAAAAATATTCATTATTATAAAAATAGATATGTAAAACATCTTTCTCTTTATAATAATTATGAGGTAACGCTAGATAACGAAACAATTATTACTTGTAACACTTTAATATTTACTTGTCATTATCCCCCTTTTATATATCCCTTACTTATTCCTTTTAAAGTAAAACTAGATAAATCATTTATTGGCTCAATTACAAAAGAAAATGCTAAATATAGTGGTATTAACACAACAACTCCCTGGCAATCATTTAGATTTTATAAAAATAATTTAATTTATTTAACTAATAGTAACAGTGTTTCTAAAAGCATTGATAATGAATTAGAAGCATCTTCTTTAATTAATAAAACAAAAGAAATATTTAATGAGAAGTTAAATTATATCTGGACAAATAATGATTTAATTAGTTATGATCACCTTCCAATAGTGGGAAGAATTGAAAAAAACAATGATAAACTTTTAATTGCCTGTGCTTATAACACTTGGGGAATGACTAATGGTATTTTAAGTGCTTCTATTTTAAAAGATATTATTGATAAAAGTGATAATGCCTATATTGATTTATGTAATCCCCATCGTTTTAAAAATATAAAAGATTATTTAAATATTTTAATTTATTCAACAATGAATGGTTTAGCTTTTACTAAAAGTAAATTAAAATTAAATTATTCTTTTTATAAAACTGCTAAAGTAAAAAAAATAAATGGTATCAGGTATGGTATTTATAAAGATGAGCAAAATAAAGAGCATATTGTTTTAAACAAATGCCCTCACATGAAATGCAATTTAATTTTTAATGAATTAGAGCATACTTGGGATTGCCCTTGTCATGCTTCTAGATTTGATATTGATGGTAATATTATAAAAGGTCCATCAACTTATAATATTAAAGTTAAATAAATCAAATATACCACCACATAACATTGCTATAATAAATAAACTAATTAGAATATAAATATTTTCTTTTATATTCTTATTTTGTTTAAACAAAACTATTAATCCTAAACCAGAACTTATTAATGAACCAGTTAATAATGTCCCAAAAGTGATAGTGTTATTAACAAATAATTCGGCAATAAATACTGATGATACACAATTAGGAATTAAAGAAACCAAACATATTAAAAATTTTGATAAAAGGGAATTACTAATAACAAAGTTAATATTATTTAAGTCCATAATTGACATAACACTATTGAATATTACATTAAATATCAGTATAAAAACAATAATATTAATCGAATGTTTTAAACTCGCTAAGAAAATATTTTCATTGCAATGACAATGTTCTTCTTCGCAATTAAAACTAATTTTTTCTTCTTTAGGTCTAAATAATAAATCAATAATGTATCCAAATATAATAGCAATTATAACTTTTAAAATAATAAGTAAACCTATTACTTTAATATCAACATTATTTGATAATAAAATAGGAATAGTTTCATCACTTGTTGATAAAAATATAGCTATAATCGTTCCCATTGTAATAATTCTTGATGCGAATAAACTACTACTAGATACACTAAAACCACATTGTGGAATTATTCCTAATAACCCACCGACTAATGGGCCATATTTTTTAGTGTTACTAATCTTTTTAATAAACTTTTTATTTAATTTGTGTTCAATAAATTCCATTAATAAATAAGTTACATATAAAAAGGGAAATATTTTTAAAGTATCGACAACTGCTTCAATAACTGCTTCCATCATTTCATCTCCTTAATTAATTATAATTTTTTAATAATTGATTTAGCTAATATATTAATTAGTGTTCTTTTTTTCTTAGAATCTTTTATATAAGAATATAATAAATCTGGATCTACTAATTCTACTTCCATTATTTTACATCCCATATTAGTCTTTATAATATCTACTCTCATATATAGTGATTCTTTATATTCATTTATTTTGATTATTTGCTTACCTAATTGTATAATCTCTTTATCTAGTTCATCTATTTTTACTTCTAAAACTTGAAAGTTAGAGTTAAAAATAGCTGGATATCTAATTGCCGCATGCGTTAATACTTTATCAATATAAACTAATGAATATTCGCCATTAATAATTTCAGGAATAAACTTTTGAATCATTAACCCATTATTATCATTAAATATAATATCATTAAATTTAGTATTAATCTCATTGTCTTTAATTATATTTTTTTGTAGTTCTTCGTTGTTATTTTCAAGTATATAAGTATTATTCCCACTTCCTGATACAACTGGTTTTAAAACAATTTTTTCATTACCTACAAAATACTCTTTAATAACGTTTTTAACGGTATCACTCAAATTACTCATAATATCTTTTTTAAAAATAAATTTAGTTTTAATGCAAGGAATATTATTATCTTCTAAAATACTAAATTGCTTATACTTATTTAAATTATCTTTTAATATATTGATATTATTATAAACTAATATTTTTTTATCTTTTAGCATATCTAACCAATTATAAAATTGATTTAATTTATCTTGATATCCCCATATTGATCTAACTATTATCATATTATATTTTGTATAATCCACTGTTTTATCTTCCCAACTAATAATATCAACTGCAATATTCAGTTTATTAAGGGCTATTTTTAAAAATATATCTTCTCTTACTTTGTAAATCCATTTATTTGAAGAAACAATTGCAACATAATTCTTAAAATGTTTTTTGTTTAATAAAACAAATATTTTGTTATTTAGTTTCAATAAATTAAAGTTAATTTGCTTTATTTTTCTTTTAATAAATCTATACATCTTTTTCATATATTTCATCAATTAATCCAACTTTCTTACACATTGATTAATTATTTTACAATTATTAATTAGGGCTTTTTTTCTGATTCCAAAATTAATTCTTGCAACTATTTCATCGTCATTTGGCCAAGACATACTCATACCCATTATGTATTGTATTTTACCCTTACTAAATAAATATTTTAGCAAGGCAAATTCTCCAGTTATAATATCATCTTTATACTTTTTGTTTTTTAATTTTGTAAAATCTATAATTGCAAAAAAGCCTGATTCTGGAGTAGTTTTATTTTTTATATACACATTTGGAATTCCTTCTAATAAAATATTTCTAATATTTTTATCTTTTTCAAAATGGTATATATCTTTTATGATTTTTTGTTTAACTGTTTCATCAGAAATACTATTTATTCCTTCAACTAAAGCTTTAAATAATAAAAATCTATATTTATATTCTTTAATAATAGGAGTAAAATATTTTTTGGCATCTTTATAACGCTTAGGGGTTCCATTAAATGCTCCTGCTAAACTATAGCATTGCAAAGTTGGAATAGAATCCATAACTTGAAATATTTGACTAGATATTCCGTGACAAATGGGAATAGGTGCGACAACTACCCCCGCTCTAAAACTAGCTAGTCCGTATGATTTAGAAAGGCCAAATAAACTAATTGTATTGTTAGAATATTTTGGATAAGACGCCATTGGCAAAGCTAAATTATCTTGGTCGAAAGTCAAATCTCGATAAATTAAATCATCAATTACAAAAACCCCTTTTTCTAAACAAATATCGCCTATCTTTTCTATTAAATCTTTGTTTTTAACTGACATTACTTTCCCTAAAGGATTATGTGGATTCATATTTAAAAAGGCCACAACTTTTGGCTGATAATTTAATTTGTTAGCAAACTTTTCTTTCAATTCTTTATTGATTTCATCAATTCTTTCTGATAAATCTTTAGGATTAACATGCCAATCGTCAGATTCTTTTAAATTTAATATTTCAACACGAGCATTCATTCTCTCTGGTTCAATTGCAAATAAGCCATAATTAGGACCAGTTAATAAAATAACATCTTCCGCACGGGCTATTAAATTAACAATCATTGAAAAAGCATGAGTTGTAGAGCACGTAAAAATTATATTATCAACCCCTATTTTATCATATCCTTTTGGAGGATTTAAATTAAATCCTTCCTTCTCTAAATATTTTAAAAATTGTAATCTAGTACTATTTCCACCAACTGTATTGGGATACCAAAATAAAGTTTTAGATTTCAATGCTTTTTTAATACCTTTTATACACGGTTTAAATGGTTTAGTTTTCATTGGCGTTCCACTATGAAAACCATCATATTCTAATATTTTAGGAACATTTTCATCTTCATATTCATAAACTTTAATTTGATAAAATTTAAAGGCATCTTCTATTTTTTTTACAGCTGGATAAAATTCCTTTTTATCTTCTCTAGCTCCGACACTTTTCTTAATAGCTACTATTTCTGGATTTACTTCAACTAATTCTTTTAAAGCTAATGAAAAGTTTTCTTCTTTAAAATCACCATAAATAATATCATTGTTTATTTTTAATACTTTTTTCACAATCTTTTTACAGTTTCTAATTAATTTTTCTACCATATTTCCTCCAGTTATTTTATAATTAACGCTATAAATTACAATGGTATTGTATCAAATTAAGACAACAAAGTCTATTCTTTTAATTACGCAGATATAGTCAATAAACTATAGTTTTTTAAAGTTGTTCATTTTTCTTAAGTTTAATATATTACAGTGATAGGAAACATCCTTTATTATTATATATTAATCTTCCTTTTATCAACTTATTTTTCTTTTTTTCCTATCAAAAAGGTTAACTCTTTAGTTAACC
>JAVWBB010000011.1:0-23707 GCA_036649735.1 Bacilli bacterium | reverse complement strand
CACTTGAAATGTTAAAAGAAAAAATAGACTTAAATATTATAAGTAAAGTTACTAAATTATCGCTTGATGAAATTAACAAACTAAAACATTAATATATATTAAGTAATTTTAAACAAATAAAGTAGGAGAAAATTAATATGCAAAATCTTTTTTTAATTGAAAGTACCGATTCATTTGTTATTGACTATAATATTAAAGAATTAATTAATAAATTTAAAATAGATTTATCGTGTATTATTAAATATGATTTAACAACAGCTAATATTTCTTTATTAATTGATGAATTAAATAGTTTTGATATATTTGCTAAACAAAAATTAATAATTAGTTATAATACTACTTTTTTAAGTGCTGAAAAAGATTTAGTTGAACAAAATATAAATAAATTTGAAAAGTATATAGATAATCAAAGCAATAATATATTACTATTAATTACTCCTAAATTAGATAATCGTAAAAAGATTACTAAAAAAGCACTTGATAATTTTACTCTTTTAAATAATAGTATGGATATTAAAAAGATAATAAAAGAAAAACTAAATGATTATAAAATGAATGATGAGACTATTAATTATTTAATAGACTATTTAAAAGAAGATAAATATTTAATTATTAATAATTTAGAATTGTTAATGAATTATAAATTTAGAGAAAAGATAATAACTATTTTAGATATAAATAATATAGTTATTAAAAATATCGATGATAATATATTTCACTTAATTGATAATATTATTAATAAAAATTATAAAGAAGTATTTAGTATATATAATAAATTAATTGAAAATAATGAAGATATAACTAAGATTATTGTTTTAATTTATAAACAAATTAGAAAACTATATAATATTAAATGCCTTAATAGTTATATGAGTAATTATGAAATAGCTAATAAGATGAAATTACCACCATTTATTATTAATAAATTAAGTAATTTAAGTAATAATTTTACTAAGGATAAGCTATTAAATACTATTTGTAATTTATCAATATTAGATACTTCCATTAAAACAGGAACTGTAAATGCTGATTTAGTTTTTTATCTTTTTGTTTTTAACTTTTAAAAAGATGTCGAATTAAATTTATAATAAATAATATTCTTTTTAATAAACTTTATTAGGAGGAATATTTTTTATGGATGAATATAAATTAGTAAAGAAATATTTTAGTAAGAATAAAGAGAGTAGTTTTAATATTAAAAAATATTTAAATAAATTATTTGTTTTAGTTATATTATTTTTAGTAGTTTTAATTGGAATGAAAACTAATCCAAAGTTTCAATCTTTAGTTAATAAATATGTTTTTGAAAGTAATGTTAGTTTTAATAAGTTTAAAACATATTTTAAAAGCTTTATGCCATTTAAAGATAGTGAATTAGTAGATAAACCTGTTTTTAATGAAAAACTCGTATATAGTCAAAGTAAAGCGTATAAAGAAGGTGTAGAATTAAAAGTAACTACTAATTATTTGGTACCGATCCTTAATTCAGGGGTAGTAGTTTTCTTAGGTGAAAAAGAAGGATATGGAAAAGTAATAATTATTCAACAAGTAAATGGTTTAGATGTTTGGTATAGTGGTGTAAGTATTAATAATATTAAGATATATGATTATGTTGAAAAAGGAGAAGTATTAGGAGAAACAATAACTAATAAATTATATTTATATTTTCATAAAGATGGGAGTTTTATAAATTATCAAGAATATATTAAATAAAATATATTTTCATCCTAGTCTTCTTTTTATAATATTACTAGGTTTTTTATCTGGAACATTTAAAGAAATATTTATTTTTTTAAGTATTATTATCATTCATGAATTGGGACATTTAAGTAGTGCAATGATTTTAAAATGGAAAGTTGATAAAATATATTTATATCCGTATGGTGGGAATACTAAATTTAATAATAATTTAAATACTTTGCTATTTGAAGAATTAATTATTTTAATTAGTGGTCCAATATTTCAAATAATTTATGGATTACTTTTTAATATAATTATTAAAGATTTAAAATACTTATACTTATTTAATAGTTATCATATGGGTATTTTATTATTTAATTTGTTGCCAATTTATCCACTAGATGGTGGTAAATTAGTTAGAATATTTTTAGAATATTTTTATAATATTAAAAATAGTTTTATTTATACAATTATAATTAGTATGTTAATTATTATTATTTTATTAACTAAATATAATTCTATTAGTATTTATTTGATGATCTGTTTAATTATTGTTAAAATATTTGATGAGTTAAAGAAATATAAATATTATTATAATAATATGTTATTAGAAAGATATTTAAATAAAAATAAATATAATAAGTATAAGATAGTTAGTAAGATAGATTCTTTTTATAAAAATAGGTATCATATATTTAAAATTAATTCTAAATATATAACAGAGACAACTTATTTAAAAAATAAGTATGAGCATAAATAAAAAATAGATTAATCTATTTTTCTTTGATAAAAGCTTCTATTATAATTATTGTATGATAAATATTGTATAAGTAACTATAATGATTGGCATTTTCTATAATAATTAGGCCAGATTCTTTAATTAATTTATTCATAAGTAGGCCATCTTTTAAGGGGGTATCTAAGTCTTTTTCACCCCAAATAATTAATGTTTCATCTTTAATGTCTTTAAGATAATTTACTAAGTCATAATTTACAATATTAACAAAAGTCTTTTTCATATGATAATTTAAGTTTTTATAATCTGCTGAACTAAAATAATTGGCAATTATTTGACCTAGTTTTTTAGTTTTAAAGAGTTTGCAAATATTTTTTAATAATTTATATGCGTATAGTTTTAAAATGCTTTTAAAACTTTTTTTTGGCTTTATTCCTGCGGAATCAATTAAAATAATTTTTTGAAAAGAAATATTGTAATAACCACTTAATAAAGTAATTAATCTTCCACCAAAAGAGTGTCCAATAATAATTGGCTTTTCTATTTTAAAATCATCCATAAAGTTTTTAATTAAATAAGCATAATCAAATATAGTTAAATCACGATTAGGAAAGATAGAATTACCAAAACCAGGATAATCAAATATGTAAACAGTGTAGGTACTTTTAAAATAGTTAATTATTTCATTAAAAGTTTCTCTAGTGTTTCCCCATCCCGGGAGGATAATAATACTTTTTTCACCATTTCCGTGTTTTTCATAATAGATATTTATATTATTAAAATAATAATACATTTTTATCACCTAAAATATTATATTCAAATAACTAATATATGCTATAATACCAATAGGAGTTGAAAAACATGGAGTATTTAGAAATAGAAAAAAGTATTATTAAAAAGTATCGAAAAACTATTTGGTCAAGGTTTATAAGAGGAATTAAAGAATATGAGTTAGTTAAGGACAATGATAAGATTGCAGTTTGTATTTCAGGAGGGAAAGATTCTTTTTTATTAGCTAAATGTTTTGAAGAATTAAAACGTCATGGGCAAATTAAATTTGATTTAGAATTTATTGTAATGAATCCGGGATACAATGAAGATAATTTAGAACTTTTAAAGAATAATTTAAATAAATTAAATATTAAAGCTCATATTTTTAATACTAATATATTTGATGTGGTCGAAAAAAATAATAGAGATTCTTTTTGTTATTTGTGTGCAAGAATGCGAAGGGGATTTTTATATAATAAAGCTAAAGAACTAGGTTGTAATAAAATCGCTTTAGGGCATCATTTTGATGATGTGATTGAGACAATTTTATTAAATATTTTTTATGCTGGTTCATATAAAACAATGATGCCAAAGTTAAAAAGCGATAATTATGAAGGTATTGAACTAATTAGGCCTCTTTATTATGTTAAAGAAGAAGATATTATTGCCTGGAGTAAAAGCAATGAATTAAAGTTTTTAGATTGTGCTTGTAAAATGACAACTAGTAAAGAAGATGGCAAGCGTAAGGAAATAAAACAATTAATTAAAAATTTAAGAAATGTATATGAAAATATTGATATTAATATTATGAGGTCTAGTGAAAATGTTAATTTAGATGCCGTTATTGGATATAAAACTAGAAATAAAAAGACATCATTCTTAGATGATTATAAAGAAAAATAATTAAAAAGTTTAAAATAAGAATTATAAAATTAAAGATTTTTTGGTGTTAAATACGTAAAACTAGAATTTCCCGTTTTTAAATTTATTCTAGCATAATTCTATAATTTTGTGGAGTGTATTAACCGATTATCACCTCATTAATGTTTTGTTTTTTTGTAACTACCTATATACAGATTCTTTTTTTTATGTAATTTTCAAAATTATTTTACACTATTATAAATTATTATTTCTAGACTTCTAAATAAAAATTTAGTATAATGTAATTGTCTAGAAGTATAAGATATTATTTCTTAAAACCGACTAAACAATCGATAAGGGAGCTATGATATTTAACTGGTGTTGAATGCTTAACTTAGTTAAGAATCCTAAAGGTTAGATGATGGCACCCACCTGTACTTTTTGCAGGTTTTATCGATAATAGTGTCTTTACTTTTTAGACTTTTTCTATGGGGGAATATATGGAATTTGATCGTTTTAAAATGTTAATAAATGAAGATAAATTTAATAAATTACAAGATGCTACAGTTTTAATTCTTGGTCTTGGCGGAGTAGGAGGAAGTGCTGCGGTTAATTTAGTTAGATCTGGAGTTGGTCATATAATACTAATAGATGATGACACAGTTGATATAACGAATATTAATCGTCAAGTAATCGCGTTTCATTCGACAATTGGATTAAAAAAAGTGGATGTTTTAGAAAAATTATTGTTAGATATTAATAAGTCTATAAAGATTACTAAATTACCTGTTTTTTATAAAGAAGAAAATAAAGACATAATATTAAATTCAAAAATTGATTATATTTTAGATTGTTGTGATACAATTAATAGCAAAAAAGTTATTATTAAACAAGCACTTGAAAATAACATTTCAATTATTTCGGCGATGGGAACGGGAAATAGATTTAATCCATTAAATTTAGTTATAAGAGATATTAGAGAAACTTCATATGACCCAATTGCAAGAATTCTTCGTAAATGGTTAAAAGATGAACAAATTTATAATAAAATAGATGTAGTTACATCTTTAGAACATCCACAAAAGTTAAATAACAAAGTGGTTGGTAGCACATCTTTTGTTCCTAACGCAGCAGGTACTATAATGGCTTATTTTGTAGTTAATAAGATAATGGAGATAAAAAAATGATAGTTAAAGAAATTGCATATAAGAAAATATTCAAATTAGATGATCAGTTTGATTTTGAATATTTAGAAACATATTTACGTAATACTAATGATCAAAATGAAATATATATTTATGTAAATAAAATATTAACAATAAAAGAACAATTAATATTAGAAGAATTAGATTATTCAAGTTATGGTAATTTATTTATCGTAATTGATGATCCAAAATTATCTTTATATATAAAAGAAAATACGGCTTTAACAGTTATAAATTCCAATGAAATAAATAATTCTTGGGAAGATAACATTAAAAGCCAATTTAAAAAATAAAAACTCTTGTTAGGAGTTTTTATATTTTTCGGTATAAGCCAATTGCTTTACCTAAGATAGTTACATTTTTTAAAATGATTGGATCCATTGTATCGTTCTCTGGTTGCAAACGAAAATGGTCTTTTTCTTTATAGAATCTTTTTAAAGTCACTTCATTGTCATCGTTCATAGCAACAACTATTTCACCGTTATTAGCGGTGTTTTTCTTTTCTACAATAATAATATCGTTGTTGTAAATACCAACGTTAATCATACTATCACCACTAACTTTAAGCGTAAATACTTCTTTGTTTTTAGGAATTAAATTAGCTGGTAAACTAAAAAATTCATTTGGTATTTCAATAGCTTCAATAGGAGTCCCAGCAGTTATTTTTCCTAATAGTGGAACACTGATGACTTTATCATTATTATCTAAATATTCGTTAGTTACTAATAATTCAATAGCCCTATTTTTTTCCTTATCTTTTCTAAGATAACCCTTTTCTTCTAATTTACTCATGTGAAAGAAAGTAGTAGCAGATGAACTTAAATTCATTATTTTACCAATTTCTCTAACAGTAGGTGGATATCCATGTTTAGCCATAAATTCTTTAATAACTATTAATATTTCTTCTTGCTTTTTTGTAAGTTTTTCCAAATAAATCACTCCTTATAAAAAAATTATAGCAAAATAATTGTAAAGTGTCAAACAAATGTTTTACAACGCTTGACTAGAACAATTGTTCGCATTATAATGATATTAAGAAAGAGAGGATTTATGAAAAAAATATTTATTGGGGCTTTAGTTTATGTTATTATGTTTCTAGTTTTAACAGGGGTATCTTATAGAATGGAGAAGTTAGATTCAACAAATGAAGAAATTAAATATCAAAACAAATTAGTTATGAAAAATTCTAAGTAGTTTTTTCAAAGAATTTCTAGTATAATACATATTTGAGGATGTGAAATATATGATAAAACCAAATATGTTAGAGGCTAAAATAAGAAGTGATAAAATTGTTAATACTTATAATTATCAATTAAATAAAAATTATTTAAATATGTTTAAAGGGTTAAAATATTATATTAAAACTTATGGTTGTCAAATGAATGAAAGAGATAGTGAATCTATTAAAGCCATACTTGAAGAAATGGGTTTTACTTATATTGATAATTATAAAGAAGCTGATTTAGTTATTTTAAATACTTGTTCCATTAGAGAAAATGCTCATAATAAAGCTTTTGGAATGTTAGGAAGATTAAAAAATTTAAAATTAGAAAAAAAAGATTTAATTGTTGGTCTATGTGGATGCATGCCACAAGAAGAGACTGTAGCTGCTAAAATAATTGATAAATTTAAATGGGTTAATTTTGTTTTGGGGACACACAATATTAACAATTTGCCAGAATTACTAGTTAAAAGTATTGGTGAAAGACAAATAGAAGTTTATAGTATCGAAGGAGATATTATTGAAGATATGCCTGCTAAAAGAGATAATCCTTATAAAGCTTTTGTTAATATAATATATGGATGCGATAAGTTTTGTACGTATTGTATTGTTCCTTATGTAAGAGGAAAACAAAGAAGTAGAACCAAAGAGGCTATTTTAAAAGAGATAAACGAATTAATTAAACAAGGATATCAAGAAATTACTTTATTAGGGCAAAATGTTAATGCCTATGGGAAAGATTTTAAAGATAAATATTTATTAGAAGACCTGTTAGAAGATATTGCTAAAACTTCTATTAAGCGAATTAGATTTGTCACTTCACACCCATGGGATTTTACAGATAATTTAATAGAAGTTATGAAAAAATATCCTAATATTTGTAATAGTATTCATTTGCCAGTACAGTCTGGTAGTAACAAAATATTAAAATTAATGGGAAGAAAATATACTAAAGAAGAATATTTAATATTATTTAATAAATTAAAAAAAGCGATTCCTAACATAGCTATATCTACAGATATAATTGTTGGATTTCCTAATGAAACAAAAGAAGATTATAATGAGACTATTGATTTAGTAAATAAATGTAAGTTTGATATGGTTTTTAGTTTTATATATTCTAAAAGAGATAATACTCCAGCCTCATTGATGAAAGATGATACATTGATGAGTGTTAAAGAAGAAAGATTATATAATTTAAATAAAATAGTTAATAATTATTTTTTAGAGAATAATAATAAATTATTAAATAATGTATTTCCTGTTTTAATTGAAGGGAAAAGTTTAAAAAAACAAGGTTATTTATTTGGATATAGTGATACAAATAAATTAGTTAATGTAAAAGGAAAGGAAGACTTAATAGGTCAAATAGTCAATGTTAAAATAACAAAACCAATGACTTGGAGTTTAGATGGTGAAATAGATGAAAGTACTAGTGCAGCGCGTAATTAAAGCGAGTGTAGAAGTAGAACAAAAGACAGTAGGAAGTATTAATAAAGGATTATTATTGTTTGTTGGTTTTACAAAAGGCGATGATATTAATATAATTGATTCTTTAATAAATAAAGTATTAAATTTAAGAATTTTTGATGATGAAAATGGCGTGATGAATTTAAGTGTTTTAGATGTAAAAAAAGAAATATTATCTATTTCACAGTTTACATTATATGCTAATACTAAAAAGGGCAATCGTCCATCTTATATTGAAGCTTTAAAAGGCGAAGAGGCGACGATTCTTTATGATTTATTTAATGAACGATTAAGTAAGTTTATTAAAGTTGAAAAAGGAATATTTGGTGCAGATATGAAAGTATCGTTAATAAATGATGGCCCTATTACTATTATGTTAGAAAAATAACAAGATAGGCGTATTAAAATTACGCTTATTTTTTTATTCTTTACATATATTTAAATAGGTGAGTTTATGAAAATAATTAAATCAATAATAATAATTACTATTTTAATACTGTTTAGTTTTTATTATACTAATAAAACAGCTAATTTAATTAAACAATATGATCCTATTATGATAAAAATAAAAGAAGAAAGTTCTAAATATAAAATAAAACCTGTTAGTTCAATTACTTCTGATAATACTATTATACTAGGTAAAGTTGGCCTTGAAATAGATATAGACAAAAGTTATTCAAAGATGAAAAAAAATAATGAATATTCAGCAAATCTATTAGTATTTAATAAAATACAACCTCAATATAATTATGGCAGTTACATAACTAATAAAGTTAATATGGATAATAAATTATCATTAGTGTTTACCCCAGCAAATCTATTAGAAATAAATATATTAGAAGAAATAGTTGCAACTAAACAAGTGGCTTTAAATATTTTTATTAATAAGGAATTATTAACTAATAACTATAATTATTTTAAAAACTTAAATAAATTAATAACGATTAATAATTATGATTATAATAATTTTTTAGAAGTAAGTAGTTTAATTAATAATATTAAAGAATCAAAGTTATGTTTATTAACTAATCAAAATAAAGAATTATTAAATATATGTAGTAGTAATAAAATGCATACTATTTTGCCAACTATTATTGAAAACTATAGTTATTTAAAAATTAAAGAGCAATTAAATAACAATATATTTTTAATAAAAAATATTAATTATGAAGATTTAATAATGACTATAAATTATTTAAAAAGTCGCGGCTATGATATAGTAGAATTAAAAGAATTGTTGGAATTATAAATTAAATGAGGTACAATTAAAATGGTGAGAATATGAAAAAAAGAATTATTACTATTTTGATTGTATTATGTTTATTAATAAGTATTTATTTTCTCTTTGTTAAAATAAATAAAGATTATAAAGTGACATTTAATCAATATAAAATAGATGATGTAAATTATAATATATTAAAGGTTGAAAAAGATAATAATATTAAAAAGTATAATTATAAAATATATAAAAATAATATTTTGTTAAATGAAATTAAGTCTACAAAAAACAGTATAAATATTAAAAATGATAAAATACTTTTAAATGATGAAATAAAAGTAGTAATTACATTAAGTAATATATTATCTAGTAAGAAAATAACTTATAATATTAAATGGCAAGAAAATATAACAAAAGTTGCCCCAGTGATGAGCAATTACAAAACGGGGGATATTAAAGGACGAAAGTATTTAAAACTTCAAAGCACAACAAAAGATGCTAAAATTTATTATACGTTAGATGGAAGCATTCCTAATCAAAATAGTCTTTTATATGAAAACCCAATTAAATTGAATAAAGATATAATAGTAAATACGGTGGCTATAAAAGATAATCTTTTAAATAGTGATTTTAAAATATATAAATTTAATGTTATTAATACAACGCCAATTATTTATTTATCACCATCTTTACAAGATGAAAATAGTGGGGTGGCTAATACAGGCTACTCAACTGAAGAAGCAATGATGAATAAGGTCGCTGATGTAGTTGAGCCAATTTTAAAAGAAGCAGGATTTGTAGTTTATCGTAATAATATAAAAATGGATTTAACTAAATGTGTGAATGATTCTAAGAAACGGGGAGTTGATCTTCACATTGCTTTTCATTCTAATGCTAGCAGCGGTTCTTATAGTGGAAAATACACAGGAATTGAAACTTGGAAATATGATAATAATAATGAGATAGTTAATGAAATATCTAAATTACTTCAAAAGAATATTATGAAAACGTATTATAATCAAAATAAAAATAGAGGCGTAAAAAACAGTATTGACATAGGGGGACTTCGTGAAACTAATCCTTTGAAAGTAGATAATGGAATATTAATGGAATTAGGATTTCATGATAATTATAGTGACGCTATTTGGATTAGTAATAATATAAAAAATATCGGTACTAATATTGCAAAAACTTTAATTAAATATTATAATGATTTTAAATTTTAGGAGATAAGGATGATAAAATATATAAATTTATTTTTTGCGTACAGCATGTTAGGATATTTATGTGAAGTAGTTTTTTGTTCCATAATTGATAAGAAATTTCGCCATGCTAGAGGCTTTTTAATTGGGCCTTATTTACCTATTTATGGAACAGCAGCCACTATTTTATATTTTTTTACTGAAAATATTTCTAACAATTTATTTATTACTATTTTAGTTATTTTATTAGTCGCGGGAGCTTTAGAATATTTTACTAGTTATATTTTAGAAAAAATATTTAAGATTAGATGGTGGAATTATAGTGATCGCCCTTTTAATATTAATGGGCGTATTTGCTTAGAAAATATGATTATGTTTTTAATATTAGGTTTAATTGTGACTTATTTTATTAATCCGCATATTTTTAATATTATAAATATTATTCCTAGTAATTTTTTAATATTTATCGATATATTTTTAATTATTGTTTTCATTATGGATATTATATTAACAATCATTGCCCTTTGTAAAATAGATAAAAAAGACTACCAAAAATTAGAAGATTCAACTTATAAAATAAAACAAGAAATATTTAAGTTTTTAAAATTAAAATAATAATTCGACAAATTAATCATCTTTATTAGTATATTATAATATTAAGAGGTGATTTAAAATGAGAAAGTTAACAGTATTAGTAATAATCTTTAGTTTTATTACTTTTTTAGTTTACAAAAAGCCTGGAACAGTTATTAAGTCTTCGCCTAGTGTTGAAAAGAAGGCTATTTTTATCTCTTATTTAGAATATCAATCTCTTTTAGCTAATAAAAGTATTCTTAAACAAAAAGAAGAAATAATTAAGATAATTGATAATATTAAATCATTAGATTTAAATATGCTTATTATTCAAGTAAGGTCTTTTTGTGATAGTATATATCCTTCTAAAATATATCCTTTTTCATCTGTTTTTACGGGAGTTGAATTAGAATCATATCCTTTTGATTATTTAGATTTTATTATTAAAATAGCTAAAGAAAAAGGTATTGAAGTTCATGCGTGGATTAATCCTTATCGAATTAGAAATAAAACAGATATATCCTCTATTAGTAAGTATTCTCCTGCTTTTTTATATTTAAATACTAATCATGTTAAAGTAATTAAAGATAAAGGAATATATTTTAATCCAGCTAGTAAAGTTGTTGAAACTTTAATATTAGATGGCATTAAAGAATTAATTGCTAATTATAAAATTGATGGCCTTTTATTAGATGACTATTTTTATCCTGATAAGACAATTGATTTAGAAAATTATAAGTTAGCAAACACTAATATGACTATTGATGAATATCGTTTTAATAATATTAATCAGTTAGTTAAAAAAATATATCGATTAACTAAAACTAATAATATTAAACTGTCTATTTCTTTAGAAGGAAACATTGAAAATAATTATTTATTTAATTATGCAGATCTTAAAAAGTGGTTAAGTGAAGAAGGATATTTAGATTATGTTATGCCTCAAATATATTTTGGCTTTAATAATGAGAGAAAACCATATTTAGAAACAGTTAAAATATGGAATGATTTAATAAAAATAAAAAGTATTAAATTAATACCTGCCATCAGCAGTTATAAAATTGGTCAAGAAGATATAAATGCTTTAGGAGGAAAAGATGAATGGCTTAATAATAATGATATATTAATGAAACAAGTATTAGTTAGTAGAAATTTATCAAATTATATTGGCTTTTCTATCTTTCGTTATGAGTATTTATTTAATGATAAATATAAAACAATAAATACATTTAATGAATTAAATAACTTAAAAGCTATTTTATAAGACTAATTTAGTCTTTTTTTAATACAATTATAGTAGTAGGTGAAGAAAATGCTTAAAACAATTAAAAATTATATTTATGATAAAGATTTTAGAATTTTAATTATAAACAATCAATTAAATATAAACAATTATAAACAAGTAAAGACAATAGATAGTAGTTTTATTGAAATAGAATATGATAATAAATTATTAACAGTTAGAGGAAGGGATTTAGTTTTAACAAAGATTTTAAATGATGAATTATTAATTGAAGGAATAATAAATAAAATTGAGATGGGGTAGGAAATGGTTAATAAATATGAGTTAAAAGTAACGGGGAAGAATCTTAAAAGTTTTATTAAATATTTATATAAATCAAAAATAGAACTAGAACATGTTAAATACTTTGCTGATTTTATTTTAATTGTGGTTGATGAGGATAATTATAAAAAAATAATAAAAGTTAAAACTTCTCATCCAATAATAATTAATCGATATTTTGGTATTAATAAGTTTAAAAATATGATTAAAACTAATCAAGTTTTTTTAATATCTAATTTATTAGGATTATTACTTATTATTTTTTTAAGTAAATTAATCTTTTGTGTTGATATAATTACAAATAATAAAGAATTAAAAGAAATTATTAATAGTTATTTAATAAGCGAAGATATTAGTTTATTTAAATTTAAAAGAAGTTATAAATATAATCGGCAAGTTATTGCACATATTTTAAATGACCATAAAGATAAATTTGAGTGGATTGAAATAGAATTAAGTGGCGTGAAAGTAATAGTTAAATTAGAAGCACGAAAAATAAATACCCCAGAAACAATAAAAAATCCTGCGCACATAGTTGCTAAAAAAGATGCAGTTATTTTAAAAATAGAAGCAAGAGATGGTGAAGTTATAAAAAAAGTTAACGATTATGTAAAAAAGGGAGATATTATTATAAGTGGACAAATTCATAAAGGTGATGACGTTAAAAAAAATGTTTCTGCTAAAGGAAGTGTTTATGGTGAAGTTTGGTATAAAGTAAAAGTAGAAATCCCTAAAAATTATAGTGAATTAAACTATTCTTCTAATACTACATATAATTTAAATTATCAATTATTTAATAAAAAGAAAGCAATATTACCTTTTATTTCTTTTAAAAGACAAAGTTATCAAACAATTTTTAAAATAGAAAATAATATTTTACCCTTTAGTATTTCCTTTGATAAAGAAAAAGAAATAAAATATAGTAAAAGTAATTTCACTAATAAAGAGTTATATAAAAAGGCTATTGATTTAGCCGATTTAAAAATTAAAAAAATGTTTAGTAAAAAAGAAAAAATAATAAGCCGAAAAGAATTGAAAAAAGAAGTTAATGAGAGTAAAATAGAATTAGAATTATTTTATAAGGTTTACGAAGATATTACCAATTACTTAGTGATACCAAAGGAGGGATAGTTATGTTTACACCACTTAATAATACCATTAAGGGCGTAATAGAAATGACTTTTCCTTTTGTGTTTATAAGTATAGTTATATTAATATCGTTAAGAATTACATATTTGATTAAAACAAAAACAAAGTTTGTTATTCATAAAGAATTATTTATGTTGTTTTTTATTATTTACGTTTTATGCTTATTCCAAGTAGTTACTTTTAAAGATGTACAACAAGGAAGTAGTAATTTTACTTTATTTAGTGAAATATTAAGATATGATTTTGGAAGTCGTTTATTTATTAAAAATGTTTTAGGTAATATCTTATTATTTATTCCTTATGGTTATTTTGTTTCTTATTATTTAAAAATAAAAAAGCCATATTTAATAATATTTTTAATATTAATTTGTTCTATCTCAATCGAAGGAACCCAATTTTATATTGGAAGAATATTTGATATAGACGATATATTATTAAATTTAATAGGAGGAATTATTGGCTATTTTATATATTTATTACTCGATTTAATATATAATAAGTTGCCTAAATTTTTAAAAAAAGATTTAATATTAAATATATTATCAATTATAATATTAATTGGCTTTATTTATTATATAGTTAGGATGTGATAAAAATATGTATGAAATAAATAATATTACTAAATTAGACTTAAAAAGTGAAATAGAAGAAGTAGATAAGTATTTAAAATATTTATTATCTTATTTAAAATTGGATAATGTTATTTTTAGTGTTATAATAGTTGACAATAAATATATTAGGCAATTAAATAAAGATTACCGTGACAAAGATGTAGAAACAGATGTCATTAGTTTTGCTTTAGAAGATGAAAAGACTTTAATGCTAGATACTAGAATGTTAGGAGATATTTATATATCTTATGATAAGGTTATCGAACAAAGCCTTAATTATGAACATTCTAAATTAAGAGAGTTATTATTTTTAGTTACACATGGAGTTTTACATTTACTAGGGTATGATCATCAAACAATTAATGATGAAAAAACGATGTTTACTATTCAAGAGGAGGTATTAAGTAGTTATGGAATTAAAAGGTAGAAAAAAGAAATTGGGTTTTAAACGTTTTATAGAAAGCTTTAAGTATTCATTTGAGGGGCTAAAAAATGCATATTTAAATGAACAAAGTATGATGATACACTGTATTATTACAGTTTTTGTTGTAGGATTGGGTTTTATATTAAAAATAAATAATATTGAATGGATAATAGTATTAATTATGGTGGGATTAGTTATGGCTATGGAGTTAATGAATACAGCAATTGAAGCGGTTGTTGATATGGTTATGCCAGATATTCATCCATTGGCCAAGATTGCCAAAGACAGTGCATCAGCCGCAGTTGGAGTACTTTCTTTAGTAGCGTTTATTATTGGATGTATAGTCTTTTTGCCCAATATTATTAGTTTATTTTAATGAGTAACAGGAGGATTTATGAATGAATTACAAGTTAAATATTACGAGGAGACTGTAATTAACAATTTTAATTATGGGGCAGAACTCTTTGATGAATATAAAAGATTAAGTAATAATTTTGAGCTTAAAATATTATCTGTAGAGTTAGCTATATTAGGTTCTGTTTTTATTAATAAGCTTTTATATGTTCCTACACTAATTACAATGATTATTTTAGGATATACATTTTATAAACAAAAGTTATTAAAACAAGAACAGTTAGATATAGTTAAAAGAATGTTATTAAATTATTTTGAAACAGAATGTAATTTAAAATACCTTAATGCATATATTACACTTAATAATGAAGAATTAGCTAATACGATATATGAAATAAATAAAGGTAAATATAATGATAAGAAGGAATTAGATAATCAAATAGATAGTTTAGAAATTTGGGACTTAAAAGCTTTAAAAAAAGTAATTAAAGAATTTCAAAGAGATATGCTTCTTATTGTAGAAGAAAATAATGCTGATTTAGAAAAATCATTAAGTTTAAAATGTGAGGTTAAGAAAAAAGTAATGAAATAATACTGTTTAATTTAAAGACTTTATGATAAACTGTTAATAGGTGGTGTAACATGAAGAATCGAAGTTATTTAAGAGAAGTTATTATGAAAGTATTATATCAAGTATACATTCTTGATAATACTTCTATTACTTATGATATTAATGATTTAATTAAAGAACAAATGGAAATTGAAAATGAGTTTGTTCAAAGTACTATTTTAGGTATTATTTTAAATCAAAACAAAATAAATGAATTAGCTAATAAGTATTTAGTTGATTGGGATATAAATAGTTTAAGTAAAGTAGATAAAGCGATTCTTTCAATTGGAATTTATGAATTAACTTATACAGAAACACCTAAAGTAGTTGCCATTAATGAAGCAATTGATTTATCAAAGAGATTTTCTGATACTAAAATAACAAGTATGATTAATGCTGTTTTAGATGGTATATATCATAATGAGGAATAATATATGGTTGATAAATATATAAGCGTCAGTGCTTTAACTAAATATATTAAATATAAAATAGATAATGATCTTAATTTAAATAATGTGTTTTTAAAAGGAGAAATATCTAATTTTAAAAAGCATTCAACAGGTCATTTTTATTTTACCATTAAAGATGAAACATCAAGAATAAATGCGATTATGTTTGCTAATAAATCTTCTGTTTTAAAATTTTTACCAATGGATGGGATGAAAGTTTTAGTAACTGGTAAAATAAGTGTTTATGAGGCTAATGGAGGATATCAAATATACGTAGATACACTTACTGAAGATGGGATTGGTAACTTATCTATTGCTTATGAACAGTTGAAAAACAAATTACAATTAGAAGGCTTATTTGATGAATCTAAAAAGAAACAAATTCCTAAAATACCTATGACAATAGGGATAATTACTGCTAGTAGTGGAGCCGCAATTAAAGATGTATTAACAACATTAAATAGAAGATGGCCCCTTGCTAAAACTATTTTATTCCCCTCATTAGTTCAAGGGAGCCAAGCAAAAGATGATATAGTTAAAAATATTAAATTAGCTAATACATTTAATTTAGATGTTATTATTTTAACAAGAGGTGGAGGATCAATTGAAGATTTATGGGCTTTTAACGAAGAAATAGTCGCTAGAAGTATATTTGATTCAAAAATTCCTATTATATCAGCTGTAGGCCATGAAATAGACTTTACAATTAGTGACTTTGTTGCTGATTTACGAGCACCTACACCAACATCAGCAGCAGAAATAGCCGCTTTAAACAAATTAGATATTGATAATGCTATTAAAGGTTATACTATAAGACTAAATAAAGTTATTATAAATAAAATTAATTTATTAAAAGAAAAACTTAATAATATTCAAAATAATTATATAATAAAAAACCCAATGACTTTTTGGAAAAACTATACTTTGAAATTAGATAGTTTAATTGAAAGGTTAAATATTAATTTATTAAATTTAATTAAAATGAAAAAAGAACGTTTAAATAGAGTACAAAATAATTATATTTTAAACAATCCTCATATTTTATTAAAAGATAAAATAAATAAATATAATAAATTAATAAACAGTTTAAAAGTAAATATAATAAATAATATTAATTATAATCAAAATTCCTTTATTAAGTTAATTAATAAATTAGAAATTTTAAATCCCTTAAATACTTTAAAAAGAGGATATTCTATTGTTAAATTAAAAGATAAAGTAATTACACAAGTAAAAGATTTAAAAAAAGATGATATAATTAATTTAAGTTTACAAGATGGTTGTATACAAGCTAAAGTAGAATAGGAGAAATATGGAAAATAAAGAATTAAAGTTTGAAGATGAGTTATTAAAACTCGAAGAAATAGTTAAAGAATTAGAATCTGGGAATGTTGATTTAGATAAATCTATTAGTAAATTTAATGAAGCAATGATTTTAGCAAAGAAACTTGATTCAAAACTTAAAAGTACTGAAGAACAAGTAAATCTAATATTAAAAGATGGTAAATTAGAAGAATTTAATCTTAAAGAAGAGTAAATTCTTTTTTTGGTAAATTTTACTAGTTATAATTTAAAGCCTTAAACCCATAATAAGAATGTAGTCATTTGTTGAAAGGAGAATTCTTATAATAAAACGAAAACTACAAATACTCATACTTTCGCTCGTTCTTTTATTCCCTACAAATATATTAGCTTATTCAAAAAATATCATAGTAGGTGGAGAAAATATAGGTATAAGTGTCAATTCTAAAGGAATAATAATCGTTGGTTTTTATAAAGTAAATGATTCCTATATCGGAAAAGACGCAGGTCTAGAATTAGGAGATAGAATTGTATCAGTTAATAAAAAAGAAGTATCTAATATTTCCAATATGATTGATGAAATTAATCATATTAAAGATAAAGATATAATTAGTATAGGCTTTATAAGAGGCCGTAAAACTAATTCAACTACTTTAAAACTTGTATTAGATAATAATAATATTTATAAAACTGGACTTTATGTAAAAGACCAAATAACAGGAATTGGAACTTTGACTTTTATTGATCCCAATAGTAAAATATTTGGAGCCTTAGGTCATGAAATAGTTGAAAGAAATACTAATCAAAGATTAGAGGTTAAAGATGGAGAAATATTTAAAAGTGAAGTTATAGATATCACTAAAAGTATTCGTGGAACACCTGGAGAAAAAAACGCTAAATTTCATTATGAAACTATCTATGGTAAAGTATTTGAAAATACTATGTCAGGATTATTTGGATACGCTAATGACATATTAATTACTGATAAATTAGTTAAAGTTGGCGAAGCAGATGAGGTGAAATTAGGAAAGGCCACAATAACAACAGTAATTGATGGCGTAACTAAAAGAGATTTTGATATTAATATTATTAAAATAGATAAAAATAGTGAAGTTAAAAATATTTTATTTGAAATAACAGATAAAGAATTATTAGCTAAAACTGGTGGGGTAGTACAAGGGATGAGTGGAAGTCCAATCTTACAAAATAATATGATAATAGGAGCAGTAACGCATGTAATTGTTAATGAATCAAACAAAGGCTACGCAATATTTATAACAACTATGTTAAAAGAAGGCGAAAATTAAAAAAGGAAAAGATTTAATTTATAATTAAGTCTTTTTTTGTTAAAAATTGTCCTTCAAACTAATAGACTTTTTGTTTAAAATTTAGTACAATGTTTATTAGGAGAGTTAATATGGAAAAAGTAATTGAAAATTTAGAAAAGAGGTTTACAACCGTAAGAGCAGGACGCGCTAATCCAAGTTCCCTTGATAAAGTAATGGTGTCATATTATGGAGTAGATACCCCCATTAAAAGTTTAGCAACTATATCTGTACCTGAGGCTAGGCAACTATTAATTAAACCTTTTGATAGGACATTAGTTAGTGCGATTGAAAAAGCTATTTTAGCGGCAAATATTGGATATACACCAAATACAGATGGAGAAACAATTAGGATTAATATTCCTCAACTAACTGAAGATAGAAGAAAAGAATTAGTTAAACAAATAAAAGTAATGGCTGAAGAAGCAAAAATTGCTATTAGAAATGTCCGTCATGATTTATCAGATGATATTAAAAAATTAGAATTATCTGAAGATGAAGAAAAAAAAGAGTTAAATGACTTACAAGAAAAAGTAAATAAATATAATAAAATAATTGATGATAAGACAAAAGAAAAAGAGACAGAATTATTAATTGTTTAAAAAGGAAGTGCGTAATAATGAAGTATATAACTATAGGTCATGCTGCTTATGATATTACATTGCCTATTGAAGAGTTTCCTAAAGAAAATACTAAAAATCGTGTTTCTTCTTTAGTTGAATGCGGAGGAGGACCAGCTAGTAATGCCGCATATTTATTAGGATTATGGGGATGTAATACTTATTTTTCAGGTGTATTAGGAAATGATTATTATGGGAAAAAGATTAAAAAAGAGTTTGATGATATTAAAGTGAAGACAACTTATTTAGAACTTTTAGATAATTATAAAACTAATAGTAGTTATATAATGGCTAATATTAATACTGGTGATCGTACTATTTTAACGTATAGAGAAAAGAAATTAGATAATATTGAAAGAAAAATTGATGAAAAATTTGATGCTATTTTAGTTGATGGTGATGAATACTTCTTATCAAATTATATTTTAAACAATAATAAAGACGCTATTAGCGTTATTGATGCAGGAAGATTTGATAAAAGTGTTGTTGCTTTAGGTAAATTAGTAAAATATTTTATTTGTTCAAAAGAGTTTGCTGAGAAATTTTCAAAAGAAAAAATTGATATTCACAATACGCGTATATTAAAAAAAGTATATGATGATTTGACTATATATTTTGAGAATAAAGTAATTATTACTTTGGGTTCATTTGGTTGTTTTATCAAACAAGAAGATTATTTGTTGATACCATCTATTGAAGTAAAAAGCATTGATACAACAGGTGCTGGAGATATTTTTCATGGAGCATTTTTGTATTTTATAACTAATGGTTATCCATTATTATCATCTTGTTATTTATCTAATGTAGCAGGGGCTTTATCGACAACGAAGATTGGAGGGCGAAATTCAATGCCCACTTTAGAAGAAGTACTTAAGTATGCTGACATTATATAATAATTTACCAAAACTAGATTTACATGGACAAGATAGATGGAATGCTGTTTTAATGGTTCGAGAATTTATTGATGATAGTTATAAATTAAATAATAAAAAAATAACAATAATTCACGGTTTAGGAGAAGACATAATTAGAAAAGCAGTTCATGATGAACTAAAGATAAATAAAAAAGTAATAAGTTTTAATCGTGATTTTTTTAATATGGGTTGTACCATTGTAGACTTGAAATAATTAGGGGGTTTTTATGAAGGAATTAACTATTTTACCAGCTGACTTATATACAGTTGTTAATAAGTCTGATGAAAATTATAATGCACGTAAAGTAATTACGATGTTATATCAGCCAATTATTGGCTATACAGCGGTTAGTCTATATTTTACATTAGTCGATGATTTAGATAAGTCAAGTTATACAACAAAAGCCCTTTCACATCACCATTTAATGACAATGATGCAATTAAAATTAGATGATATAATAATTGCTAGAAAAAAGTTAGAAGCAGTAGGATTATTAAAGACTTATTTTAAGGAAGATAACTTACATAATTATATTTATGTAATATATTCCCCAATGAGTGTTTATGAATTTTTAAATCATCCTATTTTAAATGTTGTTTTATACAATAATATTGGCAAAAGTGAATATGATATTATTGTTGATTATTACAAAGTTCCACGAATCAATTTAAAAGAGTATGAAGATATTACTAGTAGTTTTAATCAAGTATTCACACCTATTTCAGGTAATGTTTTAATTGATAATGATAATGTCATTAAAAGCGATTCTTTAGGTTTAAGTTTAAGTAAAAAATTAGATTTTGATTTAATTATTTCTTCACTTCCTAAAAATATGTATAATGAGAAATGTTTTAATGATACAGTTAAAGAATTAATAATATCATTATCTTTTGTTTACAATATTGATGAACTTCAAATGCAAGGTATTATACGCAATTGTTTAAATGAAAAAGGTTTAATTGAAAAAACAGAATTAAGGAAGAATTGTCGTAATTTTTATCAATTTGAAAACAATAATAAATTACCAACCCTTATTTATTCTAAACAACCAGAATATTTAAAAATACCCCAAGGTGATTCCTCAAAAAGGGCTAAAATGATTAATGCTTTTGAAACTATCACACCTTATGACTATTTAAAAAGTAAATATAAAACCGGTTCTCCTAGTATTAGTGAATTAAAAATTATTGAATCACTTATGATTGATTTGGGTTTAAGACCAGGGGTAGTTAATGTTTTAATTGATTATGTTTTAAGGATTAATAATCAAAAATTAAATAGAGCTTATATAACAACGATTGCGGGGCAATGGAATCGTCTTAAAATAGAAACTGTTGAAGATGCTATGAAAGTAGCAGAAAAAGAACATAAAAAATTAAAGAACATTTTAGTTAAAAGTAATTATAAACCTAATAATAATGAATCTAATTTGCCGATTTGGTTTAATAAAAATTTAGAAAAAGAAGAGTTGACTAAAGATGAAGAAAAAGAATTAAATGATATTATGAAAGAATTTAGTTAAAGAATATTTAAAGGATTATTTTTATATTCATTCTCAATTAACTCTTGTTGTTGTGGATTATTAAGAACAGATGCATATATTTTTGTGATTGTCATTTCATAATCTAACATAGAATCATGAATTTTAGAATAATTAGTAATTATTGGAATAGTTACTTCTTTTTTTATCTTCTTTAAATAACCTTGTCCTAATTTAGAGAATCCTAAAACTCGTATATAAGTAATTTTACAAAACTTATCTCTTTTTTCTTTCGTAAAGCCACATAAAATATGGTTTAACATTCTCGATAATTTTGAATAAGTATATCTTTTAGTTTTAATCTTCATAATTAATTCATCAATGGTCGTTACTTTATAAATATATTTTAAAATTCTATTTTCTAATCCTTCATCAACATCTAAATATTTTTTTAAATCATTTTGTTCGCTAATAATTTTATATTTTAAATATTTAAAATAGTTATCATCAAGAAAATTTGTATTAATATATTTTATATCAATTGGGGTATATTTAGAAATATCTTTATGCTCTTTTAAACCATTTCTAATACTAGTTGCCGAAGTAATAGTATCATTTAATAATTTATTGTGATAATCATTAGTTCTTTTAATAGTAACTGGGGTCATATTATAATTATTGTTTAATATTTCGTTTAAATAGCATTTACCTAGCATATCATTGGGTAAAAGTTTTTCATTATCTTTAGTTTTTAAAATATCAATTGAGCCACATTCACTGCCAAAAACAAGATAATCTATTTTTAAATGATTTAAAATAGCTACGGAAGCTTTAGCAAAATAAGTAGCACTTTGAACAGTAAAGACATAAGGAAGTTCAATAACTAAGTCAATTTTATAATTAAGGGCTATTCTTGTTTTATCCCATTTGTTAATAATAGAGGCATTACCCCTTTGCGTAAAAGATGAAGACATTACTAAAACAATTAAAGAATTAGGAAACATTTCTTTAATTTTTTCTAAATGATATAAGTGCCCATTATGAAAAGGATTATACTCACAAATAATACCTATAATATCCATATTTCCTCATTTCTTCCTTATTATAAAACAAATATTAAATTATATCTATATTATTTTTTAATTATTTGCTATAATGTGATTAAAGGTAGGAAGTGATTTATTTGATTGATGATTATTTAAATTATTTATTTGCTATTAAAAATTATTCAAAAAATACTATTATTAACTATCAGCATGATTTAGAAGAATTTAAACAATATTTAAAGGCTAAAAATATTAATTATTTAAAAGTTGATGATTTAATTATTAAAGATTATTTACTTGTTTTATATAATTTAAAAAATTCTAAAAGTAGCGTAGGAAGAAAATTAAGTTCTTTAAGAGGCTTTTATAAATATTTATACAATAAAAATTTAGTAGAATTGAATCCTTTTGGGTATATAAATTCTCCTAAAAAAGATAAAAAATTACCAAGATATTTTGAATATAATGAATTAGAACAGTTATTCTTGGTTCCTGATATAAAACTTCCTTTAGGACAAAGAGATTTATTAATACTAGAAATGCTTTATGCTACAGGAGTTAGAGTTAGTGAACTTGTAAATATTAAAGTAGAAGATATAAAAGAAGAAATAGAAACAATTAAAGTATTAGGTAAAGGAAATAAAGAGCGAATAGTGTCTTTTGGAGATTATGCGCTTAGAATTTTAAAAATATATTTAAAAGACGGTTATATTAAATTAAATGTTAAAAAAAGTCAGTATTTATTTTTAAATCAGCATGGAGGAAATTTAACTAGTCGAGGTGTTCGTTTAATATTAGATAATATTATTAAACAAACATCACTAAATAGAAATATATCACCCCATATGATTAGACATTCTTTTGCTACACATTTACTTAATGAAGGATGTGATATATTATCTGTTCAAAAATTACTAGG
>JAVWBB010000010.1:0-26265 GCA_036649735.1 Bacilli bacterium | reverse complement strand
TGCATGTCTTAGGCATGCCGCCAGCGTTCATCCTGAGCCAGGATCAAACTCTCAAAATTTTAATTATTTTTATCGTTTTAATCCCTAGCTACTCAATTTTCTGTTTTGCTCAGTTTTCAAAGATCATTTCTTCTTTTGCTTCTTTTCATGGCTGCCTAAATAATATACCAAATATCATTTAACTTGTCAACAAGTTTTTGAAATTTTTTAAATTATTTTTTAAAGCCATTAAATTAAGCTTCCATCGCTTTTTTCGATGTGTTACTAATATATCAAATTAAGCTTTTTTTGTCAAGACAAAGTTTACACTTTTTTAAAATATATTTTCACGCATTTCATCGATTTTTGTCGACGTGTCCCTACTATATCAAATTACTTTAACATATGTCAACTAAATTTAACTTTTTTTTACATTTATTTTATTAATTTTACAATTTCAACTAAAATAGCCCCAAAACATCCTAATTTGATACTAGAATATTATATTCTTTAATTAAAAAAAAATTACTTATTTTATCAATTAGTAATTTTTTCTTTTACTTCCATATACTTATTATAGTAATTAATTATATTATTATTTATAAAAGGTCCTGTTTTATATCTCGCCATTTCAATTAATTCAGTAAGTTCATTTTGTAAAATAGTATCTATCTCTTTAGGATAATGCATAATACTTTTATGATAATTATATTCATCTCTATCTAGTACTCTAAATGATCCTTTAGGAAATACTCTTAAATCTAAATCATAATCAATATATTTGATGGTATTATCTTCAATAATAAATGGTGAAGCCATGTTACAATAATATGATATCCCATTTGTTTTTAATTGTCCGATAACATTAAACCACCTATCTTTAAAAAAGAATAATATAGCCGGTTCTTTTGTATACCATGTTCGCCCATCTGATTCTACCACTTTGGTCTTATCATTTCCAAAAACTAAATATTCATCATTTTCTTCAAGTAATACCGCTTCATCCCAATATCTATGAATATTGCCATCATGTTTATAGCCATGAATTTCCAGTTTATCTCCTATCTTAATATTTTTCATCCTAATACCTCTTCCTGCTCCACATTATACTACTAGGTATTTCATTAAGCAAACTTTTTTCTATCTAATACTTATAATACCAGTATCATTTCCAATCGTATTCATGTTATATAAAAGCAAAACATCTTTTATTTTATTTACTTCAATATATGCTGTAATATCCTCTTTATAAAATCTTGGATCAATAACGTGAATTTTTTTATAATGGTTAGCAAGCAACGGTATTAATATATTAGCATAACTATCTTTAATAACTAATAATTCTTTATCACTATTTATTTGATTATTTGTAATAGTGATAAGAGGATGATTATTATCTAAAAAATAAGCATATTTATCTTTCTTATTTAGGTACGTTTTAGAAAACATTGAATTAGTTATTTTATTACTATATATATAGTTAACTGTAACATCACTTTTAGTAACATAATTTTCTATTGTATCTGGTTTAAAATTATACTCACCACTTTTTGAAAATACCGTCCCATTAAAATCTTTTGTTAAGACTACTTTTTCAAACTCATCTTTATTTAGTGGTTTAATATTATTACTTTTTAAATACTCATTATAAGCAACAAAAGCCCCATTTATATTCCAATGATGATCTAATCTAAAATATAGTTGCTCATTTTTATTAGAACTATATAAAGATTTGGTTATATCTAACTTATTAGTAGTTATTTTATCATAAAGCAAATTCATATCTTTTAGTTGTAATTCTTTATCCAAAAATTTAGGTAACTTGTCTTTATTAATTGAATATGATGTTGGCACTAATAAAGTTGTTATATTAACTGTTTTGTTCCTTTCTTTAAAAGTATTTAAAACATTAGCAATATTATTAATTGTTTCATCTTTTAATTGTTGGTATTTTTCAATCAGATATTCATCTTTTAAAATAAAAACATTATTATTCTCATCTTTTAGCATCCCCAATTCACTATCTTTTTTTAAGGAGATAAAGAACTTGCGAAAAGGAAAGTGGTCTTCGATATACTTTTCTAGATCTTTCATAAATTTTGTTGTCTTAACATTTTCTAAAGATAAAATAGGAACAGTTTGTAAATATCTATTTTCATTTTCACTAAATTTTATTTTAGGAGTTAAGACAAAAACACCTAGCAGTATAAAAACTATTATAGTTGTAATTATAGTTGTTGTTTTATTCATTTTATTATTAATCAATCTTATTTGAAATATTAATCCCTTAGATTGATTCCTTTCTGTATATTTTTAAGCCATTATCTTTTTAATAACCTTGCAAATTATATTTAAAACCTAAAATATAAAAACGGATTATAGGCTCCATCAACTAAATAAGCTATTGTTATGACAAATAATATTATATAAACAATTACCCCCACTATTTTAAATAGTTTTGCACAATTCTTGTGGATAAATACTTTTTCTGATAAGTTTTTCACAAGTGGTGTGGATAAAACTGTCGCTATTAATAATAATACTCCATAATTTTTTAACAAATAAAATGTTTCTACATTAATAAATGGTATCTTATTTAAAAATAATAAATTAGCCGCATATTTATACAACTCTTTAGTGTCATCGAAGGCAAAAATTAACCATCCTATTAATATTAAGATAAGAGCATAAGTGTGTTTTAAAAAATTAGGCCACTTTTCAATATACTTTCCAAACACAAATTTTTCTAATATTAAGATTACCCCATAATATATACCCCAAAACATAAAATTCCATGCCGCCCCATGCCAAATTCCTGTTAATAGCCAAACAACAAAGATATTTCTAATATTTAGTAATTTACTGCATCTATTTCCACCAAGGGGAATATATAAATAATCCCTAAAGAAAGTCGATAAGGAAATATGCCAACGACGCCAAAAGTCGGTAATGCTTTTAGCAATATATGGATAATTAAAGTTTTCTAAGAAGCTAAATCCAAGCATTTTCCCCATTCCAATGGCCATATCAGAATACCCAGAGAAATCAAAATATATTTGAAAAGCAAAAGCAATCAGCATAAGCCATGTTGCTACGTAAGAAATATTACTTGTAGCTTTAATTGTTTCAAATAAAAGACCCATTCCATTAGCTATTAAAACTTTTTTATAAAGTCCTCTTAGAAACCTTGCAAAGCCTTCGCTATATTTACTAAAATTAACTGTTCTTTCTTGAAGTTCATCTCTAATAGTTTCATATCTAACAATTGGTCCGGCTATTAACTGAGGAAACATCGAAACATAAGCCAAAAAGTTCCAAAAGTTTTTTTCAGCTTTTACATGTCCCATGTAGACATCTAAACTATATGACATCGTTTGAAATGTATAAAAACTTATCCCAATAGGAAGAGCTAAATCAAGTGGCGTAATTGATAAATGAAAAAGACTATTTAAGTTATCAATTAAAAATGGCATATATTTAAAAAATCCTAATAATGATAAATTAATAACAATAGAAATAATCAAAAATATTTTTTTCTTTTTTTTATCATCATAATATTTCTCAATCATTTTACCATTAACAAAATCTACTAATGATGAAAATATCATCAACACAATATAAATAGGTTCTCCCCACGCATAAAATATTAACGAGAAAATAATTAAAATAATATTTCTAAACTTCTTAGGGACTATAAAATAACAGATAAGAACAAGGGGTAAAAAACCAAAAATAAACAATAATGAACTAAATAACATAAATCCTCCTGTTTTTATTTTTTAAATTTTAATTTGTATACTTCCATGACCATTAATAAGGGTATAGTAAGTATAAGTAAGAAAATAGCCCATAAATAATTAATAGGGGCAATGCCCAAAATATTTCGCATTAATGGAATATTTAAAACAACTAATTGTAATATCATAGTAACGACAACGCTTATTACAACAAAGTAATTATTCTTAATAGGAATCTTTGTAACTGATAAAGTTTCGCTTCGACAATTAAATACATGAACATTTTGCATAAAGACCATAGCTATTAAAACATAAGTCCTTGCTAATATTAAATCCATCTTTAATATATCAATTAGAATAAACCACAAAGCAAATATCATTATAGCAATAATTGTACCTGAAAGTACAGTTTCTTCGATTAATAATTTATCAAAAATACTTTCTTTTGTATTTCTTGGCCCTTTTTCCATGACATTATCTTCACCTTTTTCAAAAGCTAAGGCAATATCTTGAATTCCATCAGTTACTAAATTAAGCCATAACAATTGAACAGCTATAAAGGGAAGTGGCAAATTAAAAATTATTGCTAACAAAAATAACAAAATTTCGCTAAAACCACTAGAAATAAGCATATAAGTTACCTTTCTAACATTATTATAAGCTATTCTTCCTTCTTTTACTCCTTCGACGATAGATTTAAAACTATCATCAGCTATAATCATTAATGATGTTTCCTTTGCAACATCTGTTCCACTACCCATAGCAACAGATATATTCGCATTTTTTAATGCCAAAGCATCATTTACTCCATCACCTGTAACTGCTACAAATTCGCCCATTTCTTTTAGAGCATTTACAATATATAGTTTTTCTTCGGGGCTTACTCGAGCATAAACATTAGCCGATTTTATTAACTCATGTAAAGACGTTTTCCCTTTGTGATAAGCTTTTGTTACATCTTCACCTGTTACAACTTTATTACTATTTAAAAGATTTAGTTCTTTGGCAATAAATTTAGCCGTTTTAGGGTGATCTCCCGTAATCATTAATATTTTTATTCCCGCTTTTTTAGCAACGTTAATTGATTCTTTTGCATCTCCTCGAATAGGGTCCACAAAAGCAACAAAGCCTAAAAACTCTAAATTATTAACTACTTTTATTTTATCGTCCTTTATTTCTTTTACAAATATACTTAATACCCGATATCCAAGAGATGTTAATTCATTATAATTAGCTTCTATTTCTTCTTCATCTTCTTTTTTTATCGTACTTAATTCTTTAAGGGTTTCGTATGAACCCTTCGCACTCATATAAGTTTTATTATTATTCTTATACACACACATGGAATATTTATTAACTGATTCATAAGGCATCTTATATAAAATATCAATATTGCTAATATCTAATTTAGCCTTTTTTCCTAATGCCAATAAAGCAATATCCATCATATCCCCGTGAAATGACCAAATATTGTTTTCTTTTTCTAAATACCCTTCATTATCCAACATTCCATTTAAAATTAAATTATTTACTAAATCATTACAATCATTTTTCTCAATTATACCTATATCGTTATATCCTTGCCCACTAACATTGACAAATCCATGACCATTTATATAAATCTTTTTTACTGTTTGTTCATTCATTGTTAATGTCCCCGTTTTATCACTAGCAATTACTGTACAGCTTCCTAAACTTTCCACGGCATTTAACTTTCTTACAATAACATTTTTCTTTGCCATCTTTTTTGATGCAATTGATAAGGCAACTGTTAAAACAACCGGAAGTCCTTCGGGAATAGCCGATATTGCTAAAGCAACGACAGAAAAGAAAATTTCTTTTACCGTATAGCCCTTTATAAATAATATTAAACCAATAATTACACTAATAAAAATTAATAAAATACTAATTTGCTTAATAAACTTTTCTAATTTCATTGTTAAAGGGGTCTTTGTATCTTTCGTCTCATTAATGTTTTTAGCAATTTTACCAAGAACTGTATTAATTCCTGTACCAATAACAATACCCGTTCCTCGACCACTCATTACCCATGTACCTTGATAACACATATTTAAAAAGAATGATTTTTCTGTACCTTTTTTTAATTCTTTTCTTATACCCAATGATTCTCCCGTTAACATCGATTCATTAACTGTTAAATTATTTACTTCTAACAATATAATATCCGCCGGAATTTTATTTCCAGACGTCAATAAAACAATGTCACCCGGAACAATATTTTGACTATCTATTTCTACCTCTTTATTATCTCTTAGGACAATAACCTTAATTGTTACTAATTCTTGTAAACTTTCCGCATTTTTATTAGCGCCATACTCTTGATAAGCCCCAAGAAGAGCATCACATAAAATAACTATGCCAATAAAGATAGAATCTAACCTTTCACCAATTATATAAGATATTATTCCTACTATAACTAATAAAATGACCATAGGATTCATAAATTGCTCTATCAATATATCTATAATGGTTACCTTTTTACCCTTTGGCAAAATGTTTTTACCATATTTTTTCTGCCTTGCTATTACATCTTTAGAGTTTAATCCACTCAAACTACTATTAAATATAGTTATAATATCATCTATACTCTTTTCTTCATACTTGTTATTCACCTAAATCACCTCATCTATTTTATTAATTTTATCATAATTATTTTTTTTATTCAGCAATATTTAAAAAAAGTTAAATGTTTTTAAACAATTAACTTTTCTTTGTATATAAAAATGTTTTTATTTTTTGTGAAGCAGTTTTTTCAAATTCATCAACTATTTTACAAGTTTTTATAAATGAATTTTTATTAACTTTACTATTCACATATTTTAAGATATCCTCTATTAGTTTATCTGTGGTTTCTTTAGTTAATTCTTTACCCTCTACAAATAATTTTTTAATTGCCTCGGGAGTAAGTTTAATTAACGCTACTAAACCTTTTTCTCCTTCTACTACCAATGATTCTTCAACAAGCGGATACTGATTAATAACGAAAGCAATATTTTCGGGATAAATATTTTCTCCATTAGAGCCTAAAATCATATTTTTTAGTCTACCAGTTATATATAAATAATTATCTTTATCAAAAACACCCATATCACCAGTTCTAAAGTATCCATCGTCAGTCATTACTTCTTCTGTTAATTTTGGTTCTTTATAATAACCTTTCATAACATGATCCCCTTTAGTAACAATTTCTCCTACTTTAGAAATGGGATTAACATTAATTAATTTAAGTGATGTTCCTAATAATTCTTTTCCTGCAGAATAAATTCTTGTAGTTTGGGCATTTCCTCCTGCAAGTAATGGGGATGTTTCTGTTAATCCATATCCAATTGCATAAGGAAATGATGCTTCAGAAAGGAATCTTTCTACTTCAGGATTTATTTTCGCACCACCGATTCCAAAAAATCTTAAGCGACCACCAAAAGTTTTTTTAAGTTTTAAACCAATTAACTTATTAATCGGTTTTCTCAACAATTCATTATCCTTTATAGGCGCTAGTTTAGCACCTGTTTCATATAAAGGGGCAATCTTTTTTTGATATACTTTTTCAATAATCATTGGTACCGTCAACATAATAGTTGGTTTTACTTCTTCTAATGCCGGTAGTAATGAAGAAACTGCTACTGGTTTTCCTAAATACGTTATATGTGCACCTTTAAAAAGAGGTACAATAAACCCAATTGTAAATTCATAAATATGTGCTAAAGGTAAAATTGATAATACTTCATCACTTGGCAAAACTTCTAAAATGCTTCCTAATTGATTAGCCATAAAAGTGATATTTTTATGTGTTAGCATTACCCCTTTTGATTTGCCTGTTGTTCCTGAAGTATAAATAATTGAGGCAATATCTGATTCATCAATATTAGGATTATTAAATTGATAAGAATAAGTAATATTTTGCTCTTCTTTTCCTTTTATTAAACTACCTGATGAAATATCAAAAACATTGTCTAAGCTATCTACATCAATATATTTTAATTTTGCCTTAGAAACAATTATGGTCTTAGTTTCTGAATGATCTAAAACACTTTCTACTTCTAAGGCATTAAAATCAGCCATCAATGGTACAGCAACTGCGCCAATAGATATAATAGCTAAATAAGAAATACCCCACTCTGGAGAACCCTCACCAAATATAGCAACTTTATCGCCTTTTTTAATTCCTTGCTTTAATAACTTAATTGCATATAAAGATATCATATTTTTATATTCCAAATATGTATATGTTTTTCCTTTAAAAGTAGATGTTGCTTTTTTACTAGCAAATTTATTAAATGACTCATCGAGTAAACTAGTTATTGTATAATTTTCTAAATTCTTAACTTTATTCATAATAACCCCCATTAGTTAATTAATATACTCCTTTTTTAAAATAATTCAAGTATAAAGACTCGACATTTTTAAAGTTTATATTCCCATAACCCATGAATATTACAGTAAGCATACACGCTTACAACATCATTATCATAGTAAAAAGTCGCCTCCGGTTTATCAAAAGGATTTAAATATTTAATATTATAACCGTTTTTCTATTTATAATTATCCACTCTATAAAATGATCATTTATCATGGGATGTTCCACCACTCCTATTTTAATTGTTATTTTATCATTTAATATAGTAACTACGGGAAGATGTTTTTCTATTGATGCCTCAATACTATTAGGAACTAACTCAATCATTTTATCATCACAGCAAACAATTGGTAATTCTTAATTTTCAATATATAAAATAATATTATGACTATGCTTACAATAATAAACCTTCATATGATCCCTTCTAATTTATAATATAGATCTTTTTTAATATAATTCCAATTAAAAATTGTAAAAAATAATTATTACTTTAAATTATTATATATAAAATTTATAGTATAGCAAATTAAGATAATATATTTACTTTTGTATACAAAGTTATAAAAATAATTAATATAATGACGCCTTGTAACTATATCAAATAGTGATATTAAAAAATAAACTATCAAACTAAAAAATAAAGGAATAGTAAATAAATTATACTTTGTTGCTGCTAAAAAATCTAATTGTAACACTGCTATAAATCCTCTAGTTAAACCACAAGTCCCACATTTAATATTTAAGTATTTTCTAAATAGGCATTCAAAAGGGATATTACTATTTAAAAATAAAACTAGAAAGCAAATAATTACTCCTAGTAATAAATAATGATACTTAGTTTTCATTAATCAACTAAAGGATTACCATATCCATCAGTGTTGATACTTCCTGTTAAAATTAATATTCCTTCAATAACACCCCAAACTGAAGTAATTATAGACCCAATTCCACACGTTAATATTGTAATAAGTAATTGTGCTGTACCTTTTCCGGTATAACCTAAATAAAAATTATGAACCCCAAATATACCTAGAAAAATTCCTAATAAACCGGCAGCTATTTTAGATTTACCTGTTGTATGATTATTTGACTGTGAAGTAGATTTAGGTCTTACTAAACATCCACATGCTAGACATACCTCTTGATTCTCATTGACTTCTTTCCCACAATTATGACAAAATTTAGACATATTCATCACTCCTCTTTTAATATATATTAACATACTTTACATACTATTTCAATAAATAAAAACTATTGACATAAATCATCAAATATATTGATAGAAATTATTTATGTCGATTAAATTTAGGTGGCCTTTTACTATAATTATTTGTTGATTGATTGCTTCCAAAATATGTTTTGCCATTTGATTTATTATTATTTTTATAATCATTTTTTGCTGCAATGTTATTTTTAGGTTTATTAAATGTTGAATGATTATTTCGCCCTGTAGCTTTTTTAGGTGTTAAAGTAAATACTTCCATTGGATATTTATGGTCTGTTACTTCTTTAACCTCATTGCCAATTAATTTTTCTATTTCTTTAAAATTGCTCTTTTCATCTATATCACAAAAAGAAATGGCTTTTCCATCTAATCCTGCTCGTGCTGTTCTACCAATTCGATGAATATAAGTTTCAGGAAGTTCTGGTATCTCATAATTAAAAACGTGCGATAATTCATTAATATCAATTCCTCGAGCCGCAATATCTGTTGCCACCATTATTTTGCTTTTTCCTGTTTTAAAATTATCTAATGCCGTTACGCGAGCATTTTGCGACTTATTTCCATGAATTACCGATACACTTATATTAGCTAATTCCAATATTTTAGCCAATTTATCCGCTCCATGTTTAGTTCTCGTAAATACTAAACCACTTTTAACATTGCCACCTTTTATAATTTCAGTTAACAACTTTGCCTTATTATTATTATCTATATAATAAACACTTTGATTGATTTTAGGAGCCGGTTCACTTGTTGAATCAACCTTAATAGTAATCGGATTAGTTAAAAAACTTTGCGCTAATTCATCTATGCTCTTAGGCATTGTAGCTGAAAATAATAAAGTCTGACGATTATTAGGAACATTATTTAATATTTTTTTAACATCATGAATAAATCCCATATCTAACATTGTATCCGCTTCATCTAATACTAAAATTTCCAAATTATTTAATTTGACATACTTTTGATTAATTAAATCCAATAATCTTCCTGGTGTTGCTACTAAAATATCAACGCCCTTTTTTAATACCTCTACTTGTGACTTTTGATTAACACCCCCAAATATTACGCTACATTTAATCGGTGTTTTTTCCCCATAATTACGAAAGTTATCTCTAATTTGAATAGCTAATTCTCTAGTTGGAGTCAAAATCAAAGCTTTTATTACTTTAGGATTATTCGTTTTATCTAATAATTTGTCTAAAATAGGCAGTGCAAAAGCAGCTGTTTTTCCCGTTCCCGTCCTTGCACACCCTAAAATATCTTTATTATTTAAAACCTGTGGAATACATGCCTCTTGTATCGGTGTTGGTATTGTATAACCACTTTCTATTATATTTTTTAAGATAGGTTCTTTTAAACCTAATTCACTAAATTTCATACGTCCTCTTTTTCTAATTAATTAAAATCAACTTATTGTAGCATACTTCTTCATAAATTGTTATTAATATTAATAAGAAACATACTATTAAGTGGTGAAGCTTATTAAAAATATTTTAGAAATTAAAAATTTAAATAAAAACATTAAAAATAATATCATATTAAAGGATGTGTCTTTTAATATTGAAAAAGGAAAAGTTCTTGCTTTACTAGGACCAAATGGCGCTGGTAAAAGTACAACGATGAATATTTTAGCAAATATTTTAATGAAAACAAGTGGTGAAATAATACTAGATAATAATAAAAATTTAAATTATATTAAAGAACATATAGGAATTGTCTTTCAAAACAACACTTTAGATGATGAATTAACCGTCTTTGAAAACCTTTATTATCGTGGGCTATTATATAATATTAATAAAAAAGATTTAATCCATAATATTATAAGTTTAACTAATGAATTAGAAATGAATGATTATTTATACAAACTATATAAAAATTGTTCAGGTGGTCAAAAAAGATTAACAATGATTGCTAGGGCACTAGTATTTAATCCAACACTTTTAATTTTAGATGAACCAACTACTGGATTAGATCCTGAAACAAGAAAGTTACTTTGGAAGAAATTAATTGAATATAAAGACAATTTTAATTTAACAATACTTTTTTCTACTCATTATTTTGAAGAAGCTACTATTTCAGATTATATATGCATAATTAACAAAGGGAAAATTTTACTTAATAAAAGATGTGATACTTTAAAAAAAGAATATAACATTAAAAAACTAAATATTATAGAAACAGATAAAAGTTATATTAAAACAGTTAATAATACTAATGAAGCACTAAAAATATTAAATAATATTCCTACCTCTAAATTAGTTGATTTTGAATTTACTAATAGTAGTATTGAAGATATTTTTATTAGTTTAACAAAGGAGCAAAATGAAAAAACTATGCATATTAATTAAAAGGCATTTAAAACTTTATCTTAAAAAACCAGTTAACATTGTAAATAGTATGATTTCTATTATTGTGATTTTAGGCCTTTATTTTTTATTTGTTCGTGAATTTACGATAACTGCTGTAATTGATTATGGTTTTAATAGTCAATATAATTCTTTATTTGTCGATCAACTGATGGTGTACGGACTTCTAATTGTCATAAGCACTACCTCTATTTTACCTATTTGTAACATTTTTGTTGATGATAAAGTAAAAGGCATTATTAAAGATTTTATCGTTGCTCCCTTATCTAAATTAAAAATTGTTTATTCTTATATATTTGCATCTATCATTGTCTCTTTGGTTTTTACGACATTATCTTATTTAATTATAAATTGGTTCTTTATTAACTATTATCACCTTGATTTTAATTTTTTTAACCTTATTAACAGCCTTTTGATTATCTTTCTTTCCACTATAATTGCTAGTAATTTAATATTTATTATTGCAATTTATATAAATTCTAATCTATCATTTTCTAATTTTGGTAATCTATTAGGTGTTACAATCGGTTTTTTTACTGGTGTTTATATCCCAATTGGATATTATCCAACAATAATTAGAAATATATTTTTCTATTTCCCACTTACTCAAACAACTAATATGCTAAGAGTTATCAATACTAACCAAACTTTAAATAATATCTTAATTAATTATGATTCTACTACTCATTACCTTATAAAGGAAATATTTGGCCTAAGGCTTACATTTAATAACTATTATTTTGATATTTTTAAGCAAATAATATTTATTTTAATTTCTTTTTTAATTAGTAATTTAATTATTTTTATTTTAGTTAAAAAAATAGAAACTAAAAAGTAGAAATTTATTTTCATTTCTACTTTAATTATATATTCAATTTAATTTAATTAAACAATTGGTGGACAAATTTTATATGAAAATAAACTTAATTTACTTTGTAAAACTTGTTCTAAACGGTTTACAGCATTAATCATTTCTTGTACTGAACAGTTAACTGCAAGCATTTCGTTAATTGTTCCTGCAGCTACAACCGCTTGAATTTTTTCTCCTTCAGCATTTAATATATGCGAAAGTCCAGTTTGTTCTAAAGCAACTGATTCAATCACATCTGAAATAGCTTGGTCACGAGTAACTGTACCCGGTACTACAATTGGCATTGACATAAAAGATCTCTCCCTTCTTTAATAATATTAGATCTTCCTTAATTGACATTAATCAATTAATTACATAGAAATTACTTCTATACTTTAAGATATGTTTTAAACTAAAATTAGTGACTTAAAAAAAGAATAATTATTAAAAAACTATGCGATCTTTTAAATATATATATAAACCAAAAAATAGTACTGACATTATAATAAAAATGGGAATTAGTTTATTAGTTTTTTGAGTTTGGTTTTGTTCTTTAAAAGTAGTCAAAGATTCCATTACTGACATATTTACTTCATCTTTCGCTATTATTTTATTATTATTTATATCCATTAATTGAAAAGATAATCGGTAATTTCCCTCTTCTTGATAAACTATTCTTAAATCATGTTCTAATTTATAATTAGATGATAAACTAAATTCTTTTGACACTTTATTTAATAAATCATATTCTTTATTATTTTCTTTAAGATAAATTCTTACTTTACTTTTATCCCCTTCTAAAACATTTACTTTAAGACTTACTCGGTTATACCCTATTTCATTGACATTTTTGGCATTTAACTTTAATTTAGGATTATATTCTTCTTTAGCATTTAAAACTTTATCACCTTGATATTTTAATTGATAAACTGAAGGGGTGATTGATGCTGCTGCTAAAACGTTTACATGTGTAAATAAAATTACAATAGTTACAAATAAATTTAATACTTTAATATATTTCATAAAACCTCCTACTTAATATTATTAATGTATTATATTTATATAACTAACTATTCAAAAACATCTTGGGCTTTAATAGCTTCATTTTTCTCATAAATAGTTAATTTATCTTTATTATCTAATGTAACTAATAAAACTTTATCTAAAGATTTATATCCCTTAACACTTAATTGTTGTATAAGCCAATCTTCTTTTTTATTAACTATTTCTAAATGTTTTTTCATTATTTTCCCATCAATAACTAAATTAGCAACTAAACTACTTTTATCAGGACTTAAATTCATATCTTTTGGGGTCAAAGGACGATAAGTTTCCTTTGGTAAAATGCTTAATTTTCCATTACTTTCTAAAACGGCATAAGAAATCTCATTTAAATCAAAATAACCATTACTACGACATTCTTCTAACAAATCATTAATGTCAAACTTAGCTTTTTTCATATTTTTTTCAAGCAATTTTCCATCTTGAATCATAATCGTTGGGGTACTCATAAATATTCTTCTTAACCAAATACTTTTCATTGTCCCTAAAGAAATTAAATATGCCACTACTCCATAAACAATTACCGCAATTGTTCCATGCATCCAATGTGATTCTAAGTTTATTGTCATTTCTGCAGCAAAATTACCAATAGAAATACCTACAACATAATCAAAAACACTTAACTGGGACACTTGCTTTTTACCTAACATTTTTGCCACTAAAAATAATGTAAATAATGATAACAAACTTCTTATTATTACCGCAATTAAATCCGCCATCTCACCCATATTAATAACCTCCTAATATTTATTTTGTGTAAATATTAAAATTTTATTAGTTTATTTAAACAAATATGCTGTATTAGTTATTATTAGACAATCTTTTGGAATGTTTTTCAAATCTTTATTGTTATTAACTGTCCACGTACACAAAAGTTGGTTCGCATTTTTATATCTTTTTATATGCTTATAATAAATAGATAAAAAGTCAAATTCTTTATATTCACGTCCTAAATTAGCTTCTTTACCAATTAATAAGCCACATTTATAATTATAATTATTTTTCATATATAAAATTAACGCATAATTAAAACTGCAAATATAATAATTTAATGGATATTTTTTTAAAATATTATCAAGTAATGCACATATTTCAAAATTATCTCTTTCTTCTTTAATTTCAATAATTAACTTCTTCTCACTATTTACTTCTTTTAAAAACTCTTCTAAAGTCGCAATATCTACTCCCTTAATACTATAATCTTTAATTTCTTTAAGTGTTAAATCACAAACTAATGGGTCTTTTTCTAAAATATTCTTATTGTGATTAATAATTATTTCTTTATCTTTAGTAATTCGAATATCAAACTCTATTCCTTCGATATAATAAACATTTAACACATTTAAAAGTGCTTCTTTACTATTTTCCCTATAATTATGGTCATTATTTCCACGATGAGATATCATATTCATATATTTCCTCCTAAATTAATTATACAAGTTTTTTTACTTTATTGCTAAATTTATTAACTGATTTGATTTCTTTTTTCATGTATTTCCAAACTGCATCTTTTCGCATTTCTAATAAGGCAATGACAATTTTTTTAAGTTTTGTTTCTAATTCTGTTTGCATATCATCTTCATATTGATTTAAAAATAGGCTTGGTTTTAAAATATCGCAGTGCTTTTCAATTATTCTTTGATATTTTGCCATTCCTAATTGATAATCTTCACTTAAACAATATTTAATTACATCAAAATAAGGATAAAAATCTTGATATATTCTAGGATTATTAATTAATCCCACCGAAGCATCAGATCCGTTATAGGCATCCTTTAAACTTACTCTATTATCTTCATATATACCACTTGCTTCACCAAAAGAATAATCAAAGTCAAAAGCGGGTATAGTGCATATTTCACCTAAAAAATTAGTTTTAATACCATAATTGTTTTCATGACGGTCTTCATTTAAAATAAACATATCGCTAATAAACATATTAATAAAATCTTCATACACTTCTTTGCTAATAAACTTAGTAACAATTGTTTTAATTGCTTGCAAATCTCCATAACTAGCTAAAACTGCTACTTTTTGATAACCATCAACGCCACTGATACTTTCGTAAAATGCTTTCATCAATACAACTATATCTTTATTTTTAAAATCTGGTGAAACTGTTACTAATTGGTTGTTTAAGTACCCTATTTTATAAACAATCGACTTATTATTTAATATATGATAAATATAACTAGCAATTGATTCAATATATGCTTGATTAGTAGTTTTAATCTTAACAAAATGTCTTTTCTCATTAACATCGTAAAAGAAATTATTGTTTATAATTTCTTTATCTAATAATATAATACCTCGACTATTTTTTATCATAACTCCTCCTTAAATACTCGCTATTATAACATAAAAAAAGTATTTTAGCAAATATAACAATCCTATAGTATTAAACAATAATCATTAAAATCCATTGCTAAAATCCCATATTTATTTTATAATGTATATATAATAACGAGGGGATTATTAAGAGAGGAAAAATGCCAATGATAAATGTTACTAGTGAGATAGGAAAATTAAAAAAAGTATTAGTTCATAGACCAGGAAAAGAATTGCTAAATCTAACACCGGATTCACTACAAAGATTATTATTTGATGATATACCTTATCTAGATATAGCCATAAAGGAACACGATTATTTTACCAAAATTTTAAAAGATAATGGCGTTGAGGTTGTCTATTTAGAAGACCTAATGGCCGAAGTATTAGATTTAAGCGTTGAAATAAAAGATAAATTTATTAAACAATGGATATTTGAAGCTGGTATTAAAACACCTAAATATAAAAAATTAGTCACTGAGTTTTTAAACAGTATCACTAACACTAAAAAACTTGTCCTTAAAACAATTGAAGGAATTAATATAACTGAACTTGATTATGAAAAAAGAGATATTGGAAACTCTTTAGTTGACTTAATTAGTGAAGAATCAAAATTAATTGCCGATCCAATGCCAAACCTATACTTTACAAGAGACCCTTTTGCCAGTATTGGACAAGGTATTTCATTAAATCATATGTATTCTGTAACAAGAAACAGAGAAACTATTTATGCTGAATATATATTTATGTATCATCCAGAATATCAAGGACAAGTAGATAAATATTATGAAAGATATAATCCATTTAGCATTGAAGGTGGGGATGTATTAAACTTAAATGATAAAGTTTTAGCTATTGGAATATCACAAAGAACATCCGCTGATGCAATTGAATTGCTTGCTCAAAATGTATTTGATGATGATAATTGTACTATTGATACAATATTAGCATTCAATATTCCTAATTCAAGAGCATATATGCACCTTGATACTGTTTTTACACAAATAGACTATGACAAGTTTTCATTTCATCCAGGAATTATGGAAACATTACAAGTATTTGAAATTAAAAAAAATGAAATTAATAGCGAATATATTATCAAAGTTACTGAAAAAAACGATTCTTTAGAAAATATCTTAGAAGAATATCTTGGACTTGATATTACTTTAATTCCATGTGCAGGAGGGGAAGCAATTTCAGCTGCTCGTGAACAATGGAACGACGGCTCTAACACTTTATGTATCTCACCTGGTGTAGTTATTGTTTATGACCGTAATGTTGAAACCAATAAAATACTAAAAGAACATGGCTTAACCGTTTTAGAAATGCCAAGTGCAGAATTATCTCGTGGACGTGGCGGACCTAGATGTATGAGTATGCCACTAGTTCGTGAAGATTTAAAAGAAAAAGAGGAGAAAACAGAATGGGAAATTCTTTAAAAGGACGAAGTTTACTAAAACTATTAGATTTTTCTAGTGAAGAAATTAGATATTTATTAGATTTAGCTAAAGCATTAAAGATAAAAAAGCAAAATAAAGAACCACATAATTACTTTAAAGACAAAAATATTGTTCTATTATTTGAAAAAACTTCTACTAGAACAAGATGTGCTTTTGAAGTAGCTGGAAGAGATTTAGGAATGGGGGTTACTTATTTAGAACCTGGAAGTTCTCAAATGGGGAAAAAAGAAAGCATTGCCGATACTGCTAAAGTATTAGGGCGAATGTATGATGGTATTGAATATCGCGGATTTAGTCAAGAAATAGTTGAGGAATTAGCCGCTAATTCTGGAGTACCTGTATGGAATGGATTAACTGATATGTTTCATCCTACACAAATGTTAGCCGATTTGTTAACTATTGAAGAAAATTTTAAAAAACTTGCTGGTATTAATTTAACTTTTATGGGAGATGGCAGAAATAATGTTGCCAATTCTCTTATGGTTGCTTGTGCAAAAATGGGTTTAAATTTTACTTGTTGTTCACCCGAAAGTTTATTTCCTGATTCTGAATTAGTAAGCGTTTGTGAACAAATTGCCAAAACAAATAATAGTACTATACTTTTAACTTCTAATGTCTTAGAAGGAACTAAAAATGCTGATGTTATTTATACGGATATTTGGGTATCAATGGGAGAACCTGATGATATTTGGGAAAAAAGGATTAATTTGTTAAAATCATATCAAGTAAATAGCGAAGTATTCAAAAACGCTAATGCCAATGCTATATTTTTACATTGCTTACCATCTTTTCACAATAATAAAACAACAATTGGAAAAGATATTGAAACTAAATTTGGCATTAAAGAAATGGAAGTAACCGATGAAGTATTTTTATCTTCTTACTCTAAAGTATTTGATGAAGCAGAAAATAGAATGCATACTATTAAAGCTGTAATGTATGCGAGTTTAAAAGATTAGTATGAAAATAGTAATGGCCCTTGGAGGGAATGCTTTAGGAAATAATCCGATTGAACAGCTTGATTTAGTTAAAGATACTGCTAAAATAATTGTCAGTTTAGTAAAAGATGGGCATAATGTCGTAATAGGCCATGGAAATGGTCCTCAAGTAGGAATGATAAATACAGCCATGGATTTTGCTAATGATAACGGAGCCAATACTCCAGAAATGCCCTTTGCAGAATGTGGAGCAATGAGTCAAGGATATATTGGCTATCACTTACAACAAACTATTATGGAAGAATTAAGAAGCAATAATATAAAAAAGAATTGCTTAACTGTAATTACGCAAGTAGTAGTAGATAAAAATGATCCTGCTTTTTTAAATCCAACAAAACCAGTTGGTATGTTTTATAGCAAAGAAGAAGCAGATAAAATTATGAATGAAGAGCATAGTACATTTATTGAAGATTCTGGGCGAGGATATCGTAAAGTTGTTGCTTCACCCAATCCAATAAAAATAGTTGAATTAGATGTCATTAAGCAATTAATTGACAATAATAATATAGTTATAACTGTTGGAGGAGGTGGAATTCCAGTTATAGAATATGATAATGAACTTGATGGAATAGATGCAGTAATAGATAAAGATAAATCTTGTGCCAAATTAGCTAAAGATATAGATGCCGATATGTTAATGATTTTAACATCAATAGATAAAGTATATCTTAATTATAATACCAATAAACAACAAGGACTTAGTGAAATGAATGTTGATGAAGCTAAAAAGTATATAAAAGAAAATCAATTTGCTAAAGGCAGCATGCTTCCTAAAATAGAAGCTTGTATTTCTTTCTTAGAATACAATCACAAAGGTATTGCTATTATTTGTGCATTAAAAGATGCTCATCTTGCCTTAAATGGTAAAAAAGGTACAATTATTAAGAATATTGAAAGAGGAGTTTAAAAATGGAAAAAGAAACAGTTAAGCCAAAAAAGAAATTTAAATTTGTTATGCCTTCGGCTTACACCGTATTACTAATCTTGATTTTGCTAGTATCACTAGCGACAATATTAATACCCGATGTTAAAAATGCATCACTGGCAGATATTGTCATGTCTCCAATTAATGGCTTTGTCGATGCCATAGATGTTGCCATATTCGTAATTATTATAGGTGGATTCTTAGGAGTAGTTGCTAAAACCGAAGCCTTATCAGCTGGTATTGCTAAAGTTGTTAAAAAATTAAAGGGTAAAGAAATGATAATGATACCCGTTTTAATGTTTATCTTCTCATTAGGAGGAACAACTTATGGAATGGCTGAAGAAACAATTGCCTTTTATGTATTGATTGTTGGAACAATGATGTTTGCGGGCTTTGATAGTTTAACTGGAGCTGCTATTATATTATTAGGAGCTGGAGTCGGGGTATTAGGTTCAACTATTAATCCTTTTGCAATTGGAGCCGCTGTTGATGCTCTACCTAAAGGAATTGAAGTAAACCAAACTATTATTATCGTACTTGGTACTATTTTATGGATAACTTCTTATTTAATAGCTACCGCCTTTGTCTTAGAATATGCTAAACGAGTTAAAAAAAGGAAAGAAGAATCTTTACTTTCAGAAATAGAAACTAAAAATGCAGAAAAAACATTCCTAAAAAAAGGAAAAGATACCGAAGCTCCTGAATTAACAGGAAAAAGAAAAGTTGTTTTAGGAATATTTGCTCTTGGTTTTGTTATAATGATTTTAAGTTTACTACCTTGGGCAGATTTTGGAATAACTATATTTGATAAATCTACTGCTTGGTTATTTGGCATTCCTTTTGGACAATGGTATTTCTTAGAATTAGCATCATGGTTTGTCCTTCTTGCTATTATTATTGGAATAGTTTATCGACTTAAAGAAAAAGAAATTGCTGATTCATTTATTGATGGTGCAAATGATATGATTGGAGTTGCTTTAGTAATTGCTGTATCACGTGGTATTTCAGTTATTATGGCAACAACTGGATTAGGAGATTATATTTTAACTAATGCTGCTAGAGCATTAAAAGGTGTAAATACTGTTATATTCTCTGGACTATCATATGTGTTATATTTAGGTTTATCATTCTTAATTCCATCAACATCTGGACTTGCAGGAGCATCAATGCCAATTATGGGTGGTCTTGCCAATGCCCTTAAATTAAGTCCCGAAGTTATGATTATGATTTTTTGCTCAGCTTGTGGAGTAGTTAACTTAGTAACACCTACTTCCGCTGTTGTTATGGGTGGACTTGCCGTATCAAGAATAGAATTTTCTACTTGGATTAAATTTGTATGGAAAGTTTTACTAGCACTTATAGTTACCAATATTGTAATATTATCAATTGCTATGATGGTTCTGTAAGCATTAAAAACATCTTTTGGTTCTTTGTCAAATAGTGTTTGGTGAAGGATAAATAAAAGTTAAGAATTTTAAATCTTAACTTTTTATTTGCTATTTTAATTTTTATTTTCACTTTTATCAATAAATAAATCATTAAAATTATTAGGAACTTTGCTTGTGAAAGTCATTACTTCATTTGTAATAGGATGAATTAATTCTAATTTATTTGCATGAAGAGCCAATCTTCTTAAATTATCTTTAACAGCCCCATATTTCTTATCACCTAATATTGGGTGTCCTATATCACTTAATTGAACCCTAATTTGATTCTTTCTCCCCGTTTTAATATTAATATCTAGCATTGAAAATCGCTTATTTTTCTTAATAATTTTATAGTGGGTTATTGCCTCTTTACCATCATTTGGCTTATTACTAGAATATGTCATAAAAGTAATATTGTCTTTAAGCCATGATTTTAATGTTGCTTCTTCTTTTTCAGGTACTCCTTCAACAATTGCTACATACCCTCTATATTTTGCCATTTTTTCCCAATCATCTTGTAGTTTTCTTTTTACTAATTCTGTTTTGGCAAAGACTATTACACCACTTGTATCTTTATCTAAACGATGAACAATAAATACTTTATTACTCTTGTTTTTTTCTTTTTCATAGTTAATTACTTTTGCAAATAATGTTTTCTCTTTTTCTTTAGCTGTTGCCATTGTCAATAATCCACTCGGCTTATCTACAACAATAATAGCCTTATCTTGATAAATTATCTTAATTTTATCTTTACTCACGTTCTTCACCCATTTACCCTTAATTTATTTTATTATAATATAGTCTCATCAAAAACACTATCATTAATTTATTTATAATATTAAATATTTCTACAAAACGAAAAATAAATTAAAATAATATATATGTCTTCATAAGCAATGTAAATAGCCTATGCACGATTATCCCTTTTTCATACATTACTTTAGGAGGAAGAAAATGAATAATAATATATTTGATTATAATATAGCTTTTATGAACGGAAACTTATTTAAAGATTTATATAATCCTTATAAAAACTATACGCCTGAGGCTTTTCAAGTTAAAAATGACTATCAAGATAAGATGCTTAAAGTTATGGCTTATTCAGCGTGTGCTCATGATATAAACTTATATTTAGATAATTATCCAAACGATAATAATATGATTAGTAAGTATAATGAGTACCGTGTACTAACTAATCAAGCAATTAACAATTATGAAAAAAGTTATGGGCCAATTACATTAGCTAGTGACAGTTTAAATTATACACCTTGGTTATGGGAAGAGTTAAATTTTCCATGGGAAGGGGGTAATTTTTAATGTGGGCATATCAAAAAAGATTGCTTTATCCAATTGATATAAAGAAAAAAGATTTAAGAATGGCTAAATATTTGATTACTCAATATGGAGGTCCTTATGGCGAGTTAGGAGCTGCTATTAGATATTTAAACCAAAGATATACAATGCCAGATAATAGAGGAAAAGCTCTTTTAACTGATATTGGTACTGAAGAACTAGGTCATGTTGAAATGATTAGTGCGATGGCTTATCAATTAATGCGCAATGCTTCACTTGATGAATTAGAAGCTGCTGGACTTGGTGCTAATTACACGGAACATGGTTACGGAATATTTCCAACTGATGCATCAGGAGTTCCATTTTCAGTTGGCGGAATGGGTTCAACTGGCGATGCTTTAGCTGACTTATCCGAAGATATGGCGGCTGAACAAAAAGCCCGAGCTACTTATGAACATTTAATTAACCTAACTAATGATCCTGATGTTTTAAAACCACTTCATTATTTAAGACAACGAGAAATAGTTCATTACCAAAGATTCAAAGAATTATTTGAAGAATATAAATCAGAAAAATATTAAATTATATTTAAATTAACTGCTATCACAAAAAAAGTCTTTTAATAAGACTTTTTTTATTTTATAATTACTTCTATTTTTTCATCTTTTTTTAAAACTTAATATTAAAGTATTTATTATAATACCTATTAAGACTATTAGAATAATAAGAAAATTTGTTCTAAAATAATTAATATCCACTTCATATAAATTAGTAGCCAAACGATAATTAAATGTTATTCTACATTTTATCAATATTAAATATAATCCTAAACTTATATAAATTAAATTATAGTATATATTTTTTTTATATATCTTACTTTTAGTTAAATAAGTCATTAAAGTTATTATAATAAAAATCGAAAAAACAATTAAATATAATATACCCATAGTTTTTAAATCTAAAATAATTGGTAAAAAGGTAATGTTTATAATTATAATTAAAATAATCATTATAGTTTTAATATTATATAATATTTTTGGTAACTTTCTTAACATACTAATACCTATATTATTTCTTCGTTAGATGGACCAATATTTTCTTCACTTATTGTATCTTTGAAAATTTGATTAAACCTAACTAATTCTTTTTTTACAACATCCGGGTATACGTTTTTAGTATTAGCAATTGCTTTATATATATGATTAATTGTCAATCTTTGCATATTATCAAATACAGCATAAGAAAAAGCTTGAGTAAGTAATGTTAAACAAATATCAGGATATCTAGAACCTATCTCATATATACGGCGATACTCTGTTGTTAAATCAACAATAAAAGCACATATTTGTTCTTTTGTAAAATTAGAATAATCTAAAACTACCCCTGTTTTCTTTTCAATTTTTGGTATTGTTCCCATCATTATTTCAATTGTTTGTTCACGAGTAGGCTCTAATACTTCAACCTTTTGAAATCTTCTTACAAAGGCTTTATCTCTTAAAATATAACGTTCATATTCTTCAGTTGTTGTAGCCCCGATTACCTTTATACTACCACGATCAAGTCCTGGTTTAAACATATTAGCAAAATCTAATGATTGCTCGCTATTACTAGCAATTAGGGTATGTATTTCATCTATAAATAAAATAACTTTATCTAGCTTTTTTAACTCTTCTAATAAAACTTGTATTTTAGCATCCCCAGAATTAGTTGTTCCAATTAATGCCGGTGTATTAATCTTAATAATTGTATATCCTAACAAAGCATTTGGTACTTTATTAATTTGAATTAAATACGCCAATCCCTCGACAATAGCGGTTTTCCCAATTCCTGGTTTACCTGTTAAAATAGCAGACTTCTCCGGTGTTAAAAGAATTAAAATCAGTTCTTTTATTTCATCATCACGCCCAATAGCAGGGTTCGTAATAAACACCCTTTTTGTTAAGTCTTCACCATATTTTTCTATCATACTAATTTCATTCATTCTTTTATCCCTCTAATACTATTATAGAAAATAATAATGATTTTAACAAGATTAATCTTTTATTACTACAAAACTTGTCATAAAAATAATTAGTAATTACATAAAATGAAAATATATTTTATTTTTTTAATATGAATCTCCACTTAATACTTTTATAAGGTTCATCGGCATAAGAAATACCAACTCGTGCACTAGTGTCATATAAAACTTTTTCATTACTATCTTCAATCCATATTTCTTTTGACTTAGTTAAATCAATCCCATTTAATTCTTTAGTAATATTCAGTGCTTTAGTAAGTATCCCTGGCCCAGCATAACTTTCTACTTTTCTAATTAATACCGCCTCAGGATAATCTTTTTTTCCTGTTACAACATTAAATAAATAATAAAGTCCATAACACAAATAAATATATGTTACTTTTCCTTCTTCATACATTAGATAATTACGTTTAGTTTTGCCCATTCGTGCATGAGATGCAGTATCATTCTCACCAATATAACATTCTGTTTCAACTATTTTACATCTAATTTCTTTATTATTAATCTTTCTAACTAAATATTTTCCTAGTAATGATGGTGCAACTATTAATGCACTTTGTTGATAAAATTCTTTTTTTAATCTTTTTGATACCATATTATCCTCTTTAAATTTATTTTAGCATAATTTTAAATGATTTATAAGTATTTTCCATTAAGATATTTAGAATACATAAGATACTTATTTTCTTTTTTTAAAGTCTTTAGTTCCTCTTTTGATAATTTTATCAACACTTTATCTATTAATATTCCATTTCGATAAACTTTATCCACTGTTTCTGTTAATAAGTATTCATTTAATATTTTAATATAGTTTTTTTCAATATTATCCACTTTAAATGTGGATAACTTTTTTAATAATACTTCATCATTAAACTTATTCTGTGGATAAATCAAAATAATCTTTTCACGATTAAAATAATTTGTTATATTTCTACTTGTCAAATTAATTTTATCAATATAAACATAATATGCTCTTGAATCATTTGTAAGTTTTTCAAAACTAACCGTTTTAGTTAATTGTTTTTGTCCGATAAAAATAATAAACAAATATATAATTAACAAATAAATTACTTTCTTCATAAAATCACCATTATTAGTATGATGATATTTTTAAATTTTAACACCTAATATTTTAATTATTAAATAAAATAAATATTTCATTACAAATGTACTTGTCACTTCTTTTATATCATCATAAACTATTATGAATAAGGAATAAATAAAATTAATTATTCAAATATTTGAAAGGAGAAACTATATTATGGGAATGCCAATTATTAAACCCGGAACAATTACACGCGGTGAATCAGTAGGCGATATTATTGAATCTATCGCTATGGAAGAATCAGGTATATCACACATTTTAAATGCCGAAAGTGAGAAACTAAATAAAATTATCAGTAATCCTGATGTTACTGCTGCTGATTTAATTAATGCCAATAAATCTGTAAAAAACACTGTCGATAATATAATAAATTTAGAAATGAATTTAAAAAACAAATTAAATTTATTCTCAAGTGAAATTTGTAAAACTAATTAGAAAGGAGATTTATATATGTCATTTGTTTATGCTAACCCCGGTTCTGGTCCAAGTGCTGGAGGAATTGGATGGTACGATTTTGGAAATTTGACTTTAAATCCTGGTGATGTCAAAACAGGATTAACAGGAACACTAAATGACGGAAGTGTCGTTACTTTTGATATTGCATCAGCTTCTACTTCTTATGTACCATTTACATCAATGCCTGTACCATTACAATATTCTTATTTTGGATATTCACAATATACGGGTATTTTGGGAAATACGGCTTTATTTACGCCTATTCGTCCTTCATATCCAACTCCAAGTACAGTAATTATAAGTAATATTGTTGTAAAAGACATTAATGGAAATCCTGTTACAAACTACACAGCAGTTGTAGCTGATGCAGAAAGCACTAATAAGTTTCCACAATATACCGAAGATTGGAATTTCCTAACTGATGGAAATCCTTGGAATTTATTAAGTACAATAGGGCCTAACCCACCAACCCTAGCAGGGATTGGAACTAATAATGTTATAATAACAGGAACTAATCAAACAAGTCAAGCAGCTTATGTTGTAACAACTGATAATCCTAAAACACTTACTCTTTCAACTGTAGGTCGTGAAGCTGTAACTTTTGGTTTTGCAACAACTCGTGTAACTTTAAAAAAACATGTTGCTGCTAGAATTAA
>JAVWBB010000009.1:0-27224 GCA_036649735.1 Bacilli bacterium | reverse complement strand
AGTATATGGCCTTGCCAAGGCTAGGATGTCGGTTCGATTCCGATCACTTGCTCCACTGAAAAATTTGTTCGAACTTTTATGTTTGGACTTGATATAAAATCAATCGAAAGATTGATTTTTTCTTTACCAAACTCTAATCTTAATGACTGAAAGTTCCAAATTAATTAATACATTCAAATGCCTTGCTTATTATTTTAATAAATTCAAAAGGGAATAATCAATTTATGTAGTATAATATTTATAGAGAAAAAACATATCTAGGAGGTTTTACCATGAAATAGTTTTTTTTATTTAGTGGAGCCATAGGTTTAGATTTTGAAAAGAGTGATAATTATGATAAATATTGAAAGATTAAAGACTATATTGGAAACACTTCAGATGATTTAGTTTTAGAACTAGCAACAAGAATATATATGATTACAGATTCTATTTGTGATGACTATCATAGATATAAGGAATGGTTTTTTACTAAACAATTAAAAGAAACATTAAACACTAGTGAAAGAAATATATTATTTGCAAGAAACCCTAATAATAGCAATGAAATAATCTCAATGGCTTGTCTAAAAAAAGATAATGAAGAACAAAAAATATGTACTTTATATGTATCCGATAAATATAGAAACCTTGGATTAGGAACACAAATAATAGAAAGTTCAATGCAATGGTTAGGGACAACAAAACCACTAATCACACTAGCGGATTATAAAATAGAAATGTTCTCACCTATAATAAAAAAATATGATTGGGAATTAACAGAAGTTGTAGAAGGACTATATAATAACAGAACAAAAGAATTATGCTTTAATGTTTCCTTAACAAAAAACATTAAAAACAATAAATGATTTAAACTTAATTATATTACACCTTGTTTTTTAAAGAATTAACTTAAAAAATTAAATTAAACAATAATATTATGATACAATTAAAATGGTGAAGTTTATGAAAGAAATGAAAATTACAGGTAACAGTTTAATAGCGTGGCTTATATCATCAAATGTAATAACTATGTTTCTAATATTTTTAGTAAAACTAGTTACTAGGAAAGAAGAAATAGGCTCCTTTTATCCTTTAATAATGATAATTGGCACAATTACTGGTTTTATTTTTTTTAGATTATTTATGAAAAAAGAAGTAAAAATCGAAATAAAAAAATGCAAAATAAATTTTAAATATTTACTTATATATACTATTATTTTAATCGGAGTAGGATGCTTTGGAGACTTAATTGTAAAATTACTGAATGAATATTTTAAATTGTTTGGTTTTTATTTTACAGGAGAATTATTAGAAAGAGCATTTACTGCAAATAACTTTATAGAACATATTCTTGTATCCATATCTATATGTATTGTAGCACCGATTCTAGAAGAATTAATCTTTAGAGGATACTTATTAAAACTATTTCAAAAATACGGTGTATGGGTATCTATATTAGCTTCTGCAACCCTTTTTGGAATAATGCACGCTGAATTTACCCAGATAATACCAGCTATACTAGCAGGTTTAGTTCTTGGCTATGCATATTATAAAACAGATGACATAAGAGTACCTATCATCATGCATCTTATCAATAATGTAATAGCCTACACCACTGGAAACATTAATCAAACATACCTTAATATTATGTTTGTTATCTTAGCAATAATAACTTATATAATTTTTAAAAAAGATAATTTATTCAAAATTAACACAATAAAAAAAGAAGAATATTCAAAAAAATATTTATTATCTTCTGTTTCTCTAAATATATTTGTTATATTTTGTATTGTCATTATGCTTCTTTCGTTAAGTGCTTATTAAAAATTTGCTTTATTATAATAATATGCTATAATAATCCCCATAAACAAAGGGGGAAAAACAAATGATAAACTTTGAAAATAGTATGAAAACAAAAATCGAAAACTTAAATAATACCATAAAATTGTTAGAGATTAAAAGAAAAACATTGAAAAAAGGAAAAAAAGAAGAAGATAAAGAAATTAATAAAATATTAAAAGAATTACATAAACTACAATTAGACAATTTAAAAATGTCACTCAACAAATCAGAAAACTTAGTTCTTTTTGGAGAAAAAAGAACTCTTATTTTAAGAAAAGCATTACTTAAAAAATTAAAAAATGTAGAAGAATTAGATGCTTTAATTGAAGAAGTAAAAAATCAAATTAAAGAATTGTCAAATATTTATGTAGAAAAAGAAAATAAATGTAGACAAGTAAGTTTGATTGTTAAAAGAGGAAAATATGGGAAAAATAAAAAATAAAATAAACGAAATAAAATCTGTTGAACTTAAGTATGATAAAGAATATTACGAAGACATCAAATACTCTTCGGAACTTGAAAAGAAAATACTAGAGGCTCAAATTAAAATATTAAATGAACATTTAAAAATAAATAATTCAGTAATAAACAAATTAAAACTTTTAAGATTAAAATTTTTATATTGTTCTATAAATGAAAATATCAAAGAATACTCAGGTGATATTGAAAACCTAGATGAAAAGATTAAAAAGCTTAAACATTAGCATTTAATTTTTTTTTGTATATACTATAATATGGGAGAGAATAATCAATGTGAAGTGTTAGTTAGAATTGTTTATTTAATGACATTTATTGGAATTACTTTTTTCCTGTTCTATATGTTCATAAATATGATAATACCGTATAAACAAGAAAAAACTGACGTAGAGAAAACAAAAAAGAAGTTATAAAACTTCTTTTATTGTCTCTATTACAGTATAAAAATCATCTTTATTTTCTAAATAATTTTTTGCTTCAACAACTTGAATTGCAAGAGATAAAAATTTATTATTACCATAGTCGATACTAGTTAGTATATAATTATACTTAATAGAATTAATTGTTCCTTCGTATGTTTCTGAGAATATTTCTTTATCTCTTAAAGTCTTATATGTAGATATTCCTACTTTTTTGAAGGAATCGTCTTTTTCTTTTAATTTATCAGCATAAGTATTAACCATATTTACTAAATTAATTTCCGTTTTTATATCATCATATTTATAATTTTTGACCATCTGACTTATATTATTGTTTTCATCAATACATTCAAAATCAAAATTCTTATTAAAGTTACATTTCTTAAAAGTACTTGGATATACTATTTCAATTAATGAGTCATCACTTTTAACTTTTTTATAATTGTTTTGGTCTACTTCTATCCAAAAAAAGGAACTTAATAATAAAATATTTAAAATTAAAACTATACTTGGTATTATCTTATTTTTTGATTTATAAAAGGGAATATAAAAAATATTAAGAAACATGAACTTCAAAAAGAAACTTCTTTTTTCAATAATACAACAAATTATTTGAATTAGTATAAGGGCTATTCCAAAAAGAATAAAAACAGAAAACAAAGTTAAAAAAAAGTCGGAATAAATAATATTTTCTTTTAAATATTTAGTACAAATAAATAATAACAATATCAAAAAAAAGGGAGTTAGATTCCAAAAAAAATAATTAAGAGTCTTCTTCATAATGATAACCTCATTTCATATTTAAATATGATAACATATTTTTAAAAAAATAATAACCTTTTTCTAAAATAAAATGTTATAATGATTATGATAGGAGTGGGTAACTTATGAAAAATTATTTTATAGGTATTATATTCTTTGTACTTATATCATTTGGGACTGTTTATTATTTTAACAAACCAGAAAAAATAAAGACAGTTTTAAATAAAGCATCATTGTTTGGAACAATAATAAAAAGTGATAATGGGAAATATACTGTTAAACCTTTTTACAATGAATCTGAATATAATAAAAGCTTTATAATTGATGATAAAAAATTAAAAAAAGAAGTAGGAGATAATGTTTTAGTAGATTATGATAAAAATAATTCTAATATTCTTTCTTATAAACTCTATAAAAGAGTACATGAAATAATACAATTAGATTTTATTAATGAATTTGATAATAAATATATTGTAGAAGATTTTGAATCATATAAGAAACTTGGTTATGACTTGAAAATAGAAGAAGATTTTTTCAATACAAAAAAAATATTATATTTTTATACAAAAAAAGACTTAAAAGAAGCTTATTCTTCTGATTCTACTATTTATTTTAATTATGGTAAAGAATCTGTAGATTATAATTATTATGCCATAATAATAGATAAAAACATAAAAATAAAAGAAGATAAAGAATTAAAAGGATTAAACACAAAAGAATTTTATGAATCTTTCAAAGAATCTCGTGAATTAAGTATTTATGCCTGGAGAAGAAACAATAAATTGTATTATGGAATTGTAGACTCTGATCAAGATTTAAAAGAATACATTAAAGCATATCCTCTAAACTTAGATGAATTAGGTAGGGTGTTTAAAGAAAATTATGAACTTAAAAGATTTAGAATTATTAGTAATGAAAAACTAACCAATGAAGAATTAAATAATATTAAAAAAGAAATAGGAGTTGTAGAATATGAATAAAAAAGTAATAAATTATAAAAAAACAGCTATATTTTCCTTAGGAATATTTATTGTTATAGCAAGTTTGATTTTAGTTAAAGAAGTGGTTTATTATAAAAGTGATAGTAAAGCAGAAGTATTATCTTTAGGAAATATTAAAACAAAAGAATATAAAGAAAACAATCAATTAATTGCATCTTATAAAAAATATAAAAGTTTTTTAAAAAAATATGATATAAAAGGAAACTTAAATAGCAAAGACTTTAATAAAAATGACTATATTTTAAGTTTACAACCTTTTTCAAAAGAAAATGAAAAAACAAAAGTAAATGAAATATTATATTCTGAAATGGCAGGAATTGAAATTGTTTTTGATAAACTTAATTATTGCGATAGTTCTAAAAACATTGAACTCTTAGCATATTTAATTCCAGTTACAAAAGGAAATGTTAGTTCATCTAATATTAAAGTACACTACAATAAATTAGATAAAAATACATGCAATAAGGAGAAATAAATCATGAAAAAGAAATTAGTAATATGTCTTATTTTAATGACTCTAGTAGGTGGAGTAATATATATAATGGTAAATAAAAATAGAATTAATATAAAAGACCAAACACTACCAGTTGATGGTGTTAAAAATGTTCTTCTAGGACCTACTAAAGATGGTTCAAATATTTTAAGGGGACATTTGTTTAAAAATTTTAATGACTATAATGAATTTATGAAAAACTATGAAAAACAACAAGTATTAAAAGAATCTGACTTTACAAAAAATGACTATATTATTGACTTTCAAACTTATTCAAAATGTAGTGATTTAAAATTTAAAAAGTTAAATAAAATAAAAGTAGTAAAATCAACTATTACTCTAACATACGATGTTTTTAATAAATGTGGTGATTGTGAATCATCTTATGTTGCTTATTTTATTCCAGTTAAAAAGGGATTACTTAAAGAATTGTTACCAATAGATAACGCTTACAACAATAAAAACTCTGAAGTGATTTGTAAATAATTACAAGAAAAAGAACTACTAGTAGTTCTTTTTAATACTCTATTTTTAAGTTACTTCCGCTTGGTGTTTTTGAAACAATTATCTTTTTATCTATTCTTTCTTTTAATTCAGTAACATGACTAATAATTCCAATTAATCGGTTTCCTTCAGAAAGATCATTTAAAGTATTTAGTGCTTGGTCTAAAGATTCATTATCTAATGAACCAAATCCTTCATCTATAAATAATGTTTCAACTACAATTCCTCCTGCATAACTTTGAATAATGTCTGATAGACCTAAAGAAAGGGCAAGAGAAGCTTTAAAAGACTCACCTCCGGATAAAGTCTTTACATCTCTAATTTTGCCGGTATAGTTATCTATTACATCTAATTCAAGGGCTAGTTTATCTTTTAAATTATCTCTTTTATCTTTTCTAATAAGTTCAAATCTTCCATCGGTCATTTGACTTAGTCTTACATTAGATACTCTAATAATATCATTAAAATAAGTAGCTTGTACAAATTGTTCAAACAATAGTTTGGGTTTTCCATTAAGTGTTCCATTAGCGGTATCTGATAATATTTTATAATCGCTATATTCTTTATCTAGTTTTATAAATTTATCATAATAGTCTTTTATTTTCATTAAAATTTCTTTATTATTTGATATTCTAAATAAAACACTTTTATCTAAATTTTCTAATTTTTCTTTTAGTAGATTTAAAGAATCTTCTAATAAAGTAATATCAGTTGTTTTTTTATTTTGTGTTCTTTTTTCTAAATCAGACACACTATTTTTAGTGTTTTTATATTTGTCAAAATAATTATTATTAGTTTCAAGTAACTGATTAAATATATGTCTTTCAAATAATGGTCCATCATAATTTAATTCATTAATTTTTTTGTTAAGATTAGTTAATTCTAATTCATTACTAATTAAATCCTTTTTTAAATATTCAAGACTGGTTTTTTTAGATACTTCTAAATTAATCAAGTTATTATAATTAATCGATAATTCTTTTAAATTTTCTTCTTCTTTTATAATATTAGATTTAAAACTGATTATATCTAAATCATAATTTACTAGATTTTCTTCTAACGTTTTAATCATTGTTTTTGACTTTTCAAATTCACTAAGTTTAGTTTCTAAATTAGTTTGTTCATTTGTTAGTTTTATTAATTCTAATTTTTGTTCATTATAATATTTAACACTTTCTTTATATTTATCTATTGAAAAATCAATACTCTTTAATTTATTTAATTCAATAATTAATGATTCTTCGTTTTTATCTTTAATTTTCATATTTATAATGTCTAATTCATTTATTAATTTATTTTTAGTTTCTAGTTTTAAAACAACATTATCTTTCATCATATTTAATTCTTCAATACTTATAACATGTTCACGTTTTTTATGTATGTTTGGATGGTTTGTACTTCCACAGACAATACAAGGGCAACCATCTTTTAAAGTGCTTGCAAGAATGCTTGCTTGACTTTCTAAGAACATAGTTTCATTTTCTAAATAGTTTTTATTATATTCATTATATGATGATATACTTAATTGAAGATTCTTTTCAATTTCTTTATGTTTCTCATTTAACTTTTCTAATTCTTCAAGTTCTAATTCATAATTTTTTATTGTTTCTTTATTTTTTGCTTCCTCTTTTAAAGAGTTTTCTAATAATTGACAACTTTTATCATTAATTAAAAATTCGTTAATTGAAGTTGTTTTTTCTTTTACTTTTAAAAGATTATTTATATCGAAATTTGTTTGTTTCTTTTTTAAATTACTAATTTGTTCTTTTATTTTTTCATTTTCTACAATTTTATTTAATTTAATTTTATCTTCATTAAGTAAAATCGTTCTTTTATCAATTGTTAAATATTCTTCATTTATATTTTTTATTTGTTCATTTATATTTTCTAATTCTTTATTATTTAAAATAATTTCATTTTCTAATTTTTTAATTTTTAATTCTAAATTGCAAATATTTTCATTTATTGGGAGAATAGTATTATTAAATTGAAGATTCTTTTTTAGAATTTCTTGTTCTTTATAAATTAGTTCTAATTTTTTCAATTCTTCATTTTTTCTGCTTAGCATTACTATATTTTCGTTATCTATTATCCCTAATGTTATTTTAGTTTGAATAGATTCTATTTCTAAATTAAGTAAATTATTTGTTTGTTCAATTTCTTTTTGTTTTATTTTATCTTTTTCTAGTTGTTCTTCTAGTAATGAAATATATTCTTTTGTATCTTTATCACTACTTATTTCTTCTTCCCATTTTATGTGAGTCAATTCATTATTTAATAAAATTACATTATTATCATAAGTATTTTTTACTTTTATAAAGCGTTCTTTTAGTTTTTCACTTATTCTATAAAAGATAGAAGTATCAAATAATTTTCTAAATATTAAGGATCTTTCATCACTTGTTGCTAAAAGTAATTTTAAAAAGTCTCCTTGCGCTATCATCGATATTTGTTTAAATTGTTTAGAATCTATTCCTAGAATTGTATTTATTGCTTCTGTAACATTAGATAGACCAGTTATAATTTTATCTTCATATTTTAAAGTTGCATCTGCGATTGTTTTTGTTTTTCTTCCTTTTTTAAAGTATGAGGGAGTTCTTCTTATATTATAAATTATATCTTTATGTTTGAAAGTAAAGTCTACAAATGTATCTGTTTCATCACTAGCAAAGTCACTTCTTAAGGAGTCGACTTTACGGTTTGTTCCTGATGTTTCATTATATAAACTATAGCAAATAGCGTCAAATATGGTTGTTTTTCCAGCACCTGTGTCACCAGTTATTAGAAATATATCATTAAATTTGCTAAAGTCTATATTGATTTCATCTTTGTATGGACCATAAGCACTTATGGTTAAACTAATGGGTTTCATTTAATAACCTCCTTAACTGTATCTTCAAGAATCTCTCTTAATTCATTTGAAAGAGTTATATTTTGTTGATTTAAATAAAATTCATTAAAAAGGTCAATAGGGGTTCTTTCTTTAATATTTCCACTAGCCATATAACTGTTATTTTCATTTAATGAACTTCTTTTATTTTTAATTTCTAATTTTAAAATATTAGGATATTTTTTTCTTAAACGTCCGATTGGATCATATATTTCTTCTTCATCAGTAATAATTGCTCTTATATAGTCATCACTTGTATCGTTTAATAAGTCACTAATATTTCCGGTTATATCCCTTAAGTCTCTAAGTGGTGTAAGAGGCTCTAAAGTAACATTAAAAAGGTCATCTATAATAGGAACTGATTTATTATATAAACTTTCACTAAAACTATATTTAAGAATACTTCCTGAATATCTGATTGTTTCTCTTGTTAGTTTTTGAGGCCTATGAATGTGACCTAGGGCAACATAATCAAAATCTTTAAATAGAGTCACATCTATATTATCTAGTCCTCCAAGGGAGATTGTCTCCGAATCACTTTTTATTGAGCCCGTAATAAATTGGTGAACCATAATAATATTCTTTTCATTCTTATTAATAACAGTATTTTCAATTATCTTTTTAACAGCGTCATTATAACTTATAACATCTTCAAAATATTCTTTAATTATTGAAGGCTTTATAAATGGAAGCATATAAAAATTAATATTATCAATAGTTACTTTTTTTAAACTTCCTTTAAATTCTGACTCTATATAAATATTTCTGTTTTCAAGTATTCTATTTCCAAATTTTAGTCTATCTTTTGAATCATGATTTCCAGAAATAACTAAAACATATTTTTTTGCTCTTTCTAGTTTTGTTAGGAATTCATCAAATAAAGTTACCGCCTCAATTGGGGGAATTGCTCTATCATAAATATCTCCACATATCATAATAACATCTATATTTTTATTGTTTATTATTTCTAATATTTGTTCTAATATATACTCTTGATCCTTTATCATACTCTGTTCTAAGACTATTTTTCCTAAATGTAGGTCTCCTAAGTGCATTATTTTCATTTTTTAGCACCTCCTTGATAATTATATCATTTATTTTAGTTAATTTATGCTATAATTGAATTAAATAGGAGGAGTTATGATGAACAAGTATCTTAGAAAATATAATGTTGTAATTAATTTTGAAAGTTATCACACTAATACTGATAAATATGATAAAGGAAATAATACTACCATTATTGAATTAGCAAATGTTGACTTTAATATGATTATAAATGACCTTAATAAAAGATTAGTTAATATGGACTTTTTAGGTACTAATTTGTTACTTAAACTAGAAGAACCTCTTCTTGCATTAGAGCATTATGATACTTTTGACCTAATAAAAGATATTAAACTAGAAGGTACTTTAGAAGTAGAGATTAACGAAGATAAGGTTCCTCTTGAAGATTTAGATGAATTTTTAGAAGGGGTTTTAGAAATTGTTAAAGCTAAAGATTCACATGTATTAGATATTTCATATTATATCGACAAAAGAGGCAAATATAATTTAGTATTTGAAGATGAAAAAAAAGTTGATTCACTTGTATTTTCATTTGTAATAAAGAAACTACGTGAAATTTAATGGATAATTTATTTAAGGAACCTTCTTTTTTAAAAAGAATAAATGATAATGTTTTATTGTATGAAGAAGAAATAGCAGTTCTAAAAAGATATAATATAGATTATGAAACATGCAACACAATGGAAGAATTAATATTTAAAATTGAAGATGAAATATACGACGAAGAAATAGAAGACTTAGAACTTATTTCAAACAATCTAAGTGAAAGAAATTACTATCAAAATACATTAAAGTAAAGCAGGATGATAAAATGAAAGAAAGATCACTTATAGAATTAAAAATACAAAGATTATTTGATAATCAAGAATATAGAAAATTTATATTAGATTTATTAAAGAAACTAAAAATTAGAGAGACACATATTGATTTTTTAATAGATACAGTTATGATGAATCCTAATGTTCTTTTTAGACCAAGAAAAAATTTAAGTATTTTAGAACTTGATTTTACAGCGGGAATTAAAAAATATGCTTTAGACAATAATAAACAAGTAATACTTAATTCCGTAACTAGGAATGGATTGAATATAAAACTGGCAAGTCAAAAACTTAAAAACAGTGAAGAAATTGTAAAAAGAGCTATAAGCAATAATGGATTAGCCTTAGAGTATGCTTCTAAAAAATTAAAAGATAATAAAGAATTAGTACTTCTTGCAATAAAGAATAACCCCGACAGTTATTATTTTGCAGGATTAAACTTAAAAAATGATCCTAAGATTATTAAAAGTGTTCTTGTAAGAGAACCTAGTTATATTCCTAAATTTGAGTATCTTCAAAAATTTAATGACTTAGTTAAAGCGGTAATTAAAGAAAATGGATTAGCTTTAGAGTATGCAACTTCAAAACTTAAAAACAATAAAAAAGTTGTTCAAATGGCTGCTAAAGAAAACATAAAAGCATTATCTTTTGCGAGTTTTGATTTAAAAAACGATGAAGGATTTATAATTGAAACTGCTAAAAAATTAAAAAGTGATCAAGTCATATACTACGCAAGTGAATTTTTACTTTCTAATAAGGAATTTTATATTGATATAATTGAAAAAATAGGATTTAACTTATATTTTGTTAAAGATGAATTTAAAGATGATCTAGAGGTTGTTGAAGTTGCAATAAAAAAAGATATTAGAAATCTTGAACATGCGAGTAATAGGTTAAAAGAAAATGAAACTTTTATATTGCATCTTATCAAAAAATATGGTCCAATTTTAAGATATGCAAGCAAAAGTCTATTAGAGGATAAAGACTTTATGATTAAGGCTATAAAGACCTATAATGGCTCAATAAAATATGCAAATGAGTCCCTTTATAATAATAAGTTATTTATTAAAGAAGTATCTTCAATTGATAATTGGTGTAAATTATATATAAGTAACTTAAAAAAAATTAAATAGTTAATATTAGTAATAAGGAAATATTTATGAAAAAAAAAGAAAATATAAATGATATTGTTATTGTTTTTATTAAAACGATTGTGATTATTTCGTTTCTCTTTTTAATTTATTTAACTGTATCATTTATAGAAAGAATTAAATTAAATAAAATGTTGGCAAGTTTTGCGGGAACATATATTCTAACAAATAATAATTATCACAATTATAATATGGATATAAATCCTAAAAACGAAATAAATATAAACAAAAAAAAGATTGTTAATGCTAATAACAACATAATTTCTACAGATACCTTTAATGTAATAATATCTAAAAACAAACCAATATTACTTGTATATTTTAGTCTTATTAGTGAAAATAAAATAAATGATTTTCACTTAAACATTCAAAAAATATGTTTTATAAAAAATAATAATAAATTAATTCAACATGAATGTCCTTCAAAAACAAAAATGCAAGCATTAGAAACAAAAAGAGAAAACTATAATATAGAATACAAAAAAAAGAGTTAACACTCTTTTTTCATTTTATATCTTGTTTCTGTAGTCTCTATGATATTAAAACCTAGTCTATTATACAATTTAATTGCTTTTGTATTATTTTGATATACCCATAAATAAATATTGTTATCTTCAATGCTATTAATTAAATTAGTTCCAATACCTTTGTTTCTATATTCATCATACAAATATATTTCATCAAGAAGAACTCCATCTTCAAATTCTCTTACAAGAAAAATACCTGCTATAGAATCATTAATAATAATAATTTTATATAAGTCTAAAAACTCTTTTACACTCATATCAGCATATTCTTTTAATTTTTCTATTTCAGTTTCTCCAAATTCGTTTGGATTTGCAAGAATTGTTTCCATTTTAATATCTTTTAATAATGCTAAATTTAAATTTGTAGCATCAACTAAATTATACATACAATATCACCTGGGAAGTATTATATCACAAAAGAAAAAAATATAATAGATAATTATCAAAAAAAGGGAAATACCTTGGAATATAAGGAAAAAGCAAGACTAACTAGTCTTACTTACTCTTTCTAAAGCATCTTTAATAAAGTATAAAATCATTATAGGATTTGTTTCATCTATTAAATTCTTGTATTCAATTTTTATTTGTTCTACTTTTTCATAATATAGTGTTCTATTAAATTTATTCTTTATTATTTTTTTACTTTTTTTTATTATTTTGTCATTTTTATTTTTAAAGATTAATTTATTTAAGTTGTTATATTCTTCTACTAATTCTTTTGAATTATATAAATTATAATTGTTTGTTTTAAAAAATTTTAATACTTTATTTAATGCATAAAAAATTATATCTAAATTTATTATTGAATCCTTATATAAAAATTCATTTTCATAGTAGTTTGTTTTTTCCTTAGTATCTTTTCCGTATATATAAGTTGTAGTCTTATTAATAATGTTTTCAACATAATCAATTTTAAGTTTATCTACTTCTTTATTTATCATCTCATTAACAAGAGAATCTAATTTATTGAGATTACTAATATAATTGTATCCTACCATTAGTTTTAATTCTTGTTCATCAGTATTACCAATAATTCTTTCTTTTAGGAGTTTATTATTTTTAATCCTCTTTTTTTCCATTATAAAAAGGATAATAACAGTTATCGAAGTTACAAATAATAATAAAATTAAAATATTTTTCATAACATTACTCCCTTTACGCGTTTATTATTATACCAAAGATTATAACTATTTACATCATTTTTATAAAATTTAAAAAAAAAGATTCCTAAGTATCTAGTAACCTAAGGATTTGATAACTTTAAGAACATCTTTTTTATAACTTCCATCAACAGTTATATATATTAGAGTTGCATCAATTCTACTTACCAAATAAAAAGTATCTTTAGTAGTTAGAGTATATTTAGAGTATTTATCATTAGATAAAGAAGTTTCAACATCATCTTTTTTCTTTAATTCTTTAAAATAACTTCTATTAACACTAAAAGAATTTTTTGCTGAATCAACACTTTTAAATATTAAAAATTCAACTTGATAATTATCTTTGGTAGCAATTCTTGCACTTTTTACTAGTTCTTTGTCGTATTGTTTTATTACATCATAAACTTTATATTTGTTTTTTGTCATAATATTTGTAAATGATTCAACATTATTCTTTTTATTGTCACATCCTGAAAGCATGATGACTGTACAAAATAAAATTAGAAATTTCTTCAAAATAACACCCCATTTATGAGAGTGTATTATAATACACAAACTATAAATTGTCAAGTTTTAGAGCATGATGATAGTGTAAAATGGTATTGGGATTAGGTATACAAAAAGGAAGACCTAGTTTATAATGTAATTAGAATAAAACACTAAGGAGGTCTTCCTATAAACATTATAGCAAAATATTTCTAAAAAATCACAAAAAGTTGTGAAAATGTCAAAATATATCTTTCCTTTTTTTTTCTAAAAAGGTACAATGTAAATGTAAAAGGATTATATTATTCTTTTAATTTAATTTTGGAGGTAAAAATGAAAAGAGAAAAATATATAAGTTGGGATGAATACTTTATGAGTATTGCTAAACTAACTTCATTAAGAAGTAAAGATCCATCAACCCAAGTAGGGGCCTGTATAGTAGATTTAGATAATAGAATACTTTCAGTAGGTTATAACGGTGCTCCAAATGGATATGATGACGATATATTTCCATGGGATAGAGAAGGTGACCCACTAAACACAAAATATCTATATGTATGTCACGCAGAAATGAATGCAATTTTAAACTTTAGAGGTTCAAGAAGAGAATTAGAGAATTCAACAATTTATGTCGATTTATTTCCATGTAATGAGTGTGCTAAACATATTATTCAATCAGGAATTAAAAAAGTAATCTATCTAAATGATAAATATAAAGAAACAGAAAGCGTTATAGCAAGTAAACGTTTGATGGATAAATGTGGAGTAGAGTATAAACAATTAAAACTTGATCAAACAAAAAAAATAGAAATAGACTTACAATAGTCTTTTTTTGTGATAAAATATGTATAGGTGGTAAATATGAAAAAAAACGCATTCACGCTTGTTGAACTTCTAGCAGTAATAATAATTCTTGGAATAATAGGAACTCTAATTGTTCCTAATATTGTAAGAATAATAGATAATGCGGACAGGAAAGGTTTTTTAGAAGCATCAAAATCTATTATTAGATCAGCTGAAGGATACTTCGCCGAAAATGATTTTGATATATCTGAAGGGACTTGTTTTCCTGTAATTGGGAGTCATATAGAACTAAAAGAAGGCTCAAACATTACAGGGGGGGAATTCTGTTTAATTGATGAAGAACCCTTTTTAAAACATGTCACAAACGGAACTATGTGCCTAAGTGGAAAATCTGATAATTTAGAAACTTATCCATGTGGTGAAAAGAAAGTGGTTTTTTTTAAAGGCAATTTATTAGGGTCAGGAATTGTTCCATACAAGTCAGTCCCATCAAAAGCAATAGTTGTTAAAAAAGATACCAAAATAGGAGAGTATATTAAAGAATATGAAAGAACATATAATTTTACAACACCAATAGTTACTTATAACTTTTGGGAATATATGGATATACCTAGTATTCCAACCTCTTATAACCCAGAATTAACAAGTAATAGTATCATTACTAACGATTCTATATTTGAAGTAGCAACAAAAAATGCTTTAGATAGTACTAATTATATGATAAATGTTGTAGAAGGCCAATATAAAATAGAATTTAGAGATAATAATTCTTTTGGATTTGGATTAAATGCTACTAATGTTATTTCAAGTAGTAATAAAAGTATTTATATTTTAAAAATGCTTGGAGGAGGTTTAATATCTTTAAGGAATATTTCTAATAATTTAATGATCGATATAACAGGAGGTTCTACAAGTACTGCAAATATAATAAATTATGAAAGTAACGAGACAAGTGCACAAAAATTTAAAATAGTAGAAGTATCTCCAAGTGTATATAAATTAGTAAATCAAGGAAATGATGCTGTTTGCTTTAAAACTTCAAATAATACTTTTAGAGAAGGACAGCAAGTTGTACAGGACACTTGTAATGGATCTGCTACAGAATTCTTGAGGTTTAAAAAAGTTTAATGGAAAAAATAGTTTTTCATATCGACGTAAATAATGCTTTTCTTTCATGGACAGCAATTAAATTATTAAATGAAGGCTATAAAACAGACATTAGAACTATCTCAGCTATCATTGGAGGAGATGAACAAGCAAGGTCAGGAATTGTTCTTGCCAAAAGTATTCCCGCTAAAAAGAAGGGCATTACAACAGCAGAAACACTATATCAAGCAAGAAAGAAAGATAAAAACTTAAAAATATTCCCACCAGACTATGAATGGTATGAATATAACAGTAATAGGCTTTTTGATTTGTTACAAACATATACTCCAGATATAGAAATAGCATCAATTGATGAATGTTATTTAGATTATGGAAAAGTAAAAATGCTTTATGGACCAGAAGTAGATTTCGCATACGCCTTAAAAGATAAAATAGAAAAAGAGTTAAAATTCACAGTAAATATTGGAATTGGTGAAAATAAACTTTGTGCCAAAATGGCATCAGACTTTGAAAAACCAAACAAAGTTCATACTCTTTATAGAAATGAAATAGAAGAGAAGATGTTTCCACTTCCAGTAGGTGAACTGTTTGGAATTGGTAAAAAAACGGTCCCAAAATTAAATCAAATCGGAATATTTACTATTAAAGATTTAGCAACAATAAATGAAATAAAACTAAAAAGACATTTTAAAAATCAGGCAAACTATATGATACAAATTGCAAACGGTATAAGATATGACGAAGTAGATAGTATAAAACATACTAATACAAGCATAAGCCATGAAACTACCCTTACTAAAGATACAAGTGATAAAGATATATTATATAAAGAATTATTTAAATTATCGGTAATGGTAGGAAGAAGAGTAAGATTACAAAAGGAATATGCAACAGTAATTTGTGTTGTAATTAAAACTTGTTTCTTCAAAAAAATAAGTCATCAAAAAAAGTTAAAAAATGGGACAAACATTTCAAGTGAGATTTTTCACTTTTCAAAAGAAATACTTGATGAATTTTATGATTCAACTCCTGTAAGACTAATTGGCATTAGATTAGATGGACTAGAAAAAGATAGAACATATCAAACAAGTCTTTTTGAAAAACCAGTCTATAGAGATAAAGAATTGAAAATAGATCTTGTAGTTGACGATATAAATACCAAATATGGTGAACTTATTGTCAAACGAGCTAGTTTATTTAACAAAAAGAGCAAATTGTAGTGATTATGCTTCTTTTTTTTGGTAAAATGAGAGTATAAGGAGGTAGACAAATGGAAGATAATTTAAGACTAATTGTTTTAGATAATTGTTATGAACTTGGACTTCAAATTAACGAATATCTAAACAAAAAAAGAGGTACAAATATAAATTATATTGTACCAATTGAAGAAGTAAGATTTAATAATGGGGAAGGGAAACTTACCATCAAAGAATCAATTAGAGAAAAAGATATTTATATAATATCAGATGTTGGAAATTACTCATGTACTTATGATATGTTTGGATTTACTAATCATAAAAGCCCAGACGATCATTTTCAAGACATGAAAAGAGTATTTTATGCAGTAAGAGGACATTCTTCAAGTGTCTCTGTATTGACCCCTTTATTGTATGAAAGTAGACAACATAGAAGAAAAAGTCGAGAATCACTTGATTGTGCTATTGGACTTCAAGATTTAGTAGAACTAGGTGCTAAAAATATAATAACAATAGATGCACATGATGTTGGAATTCATAACGCAATTCCAAAAAGTTGTTTTGAAAACTTTTTCTGTACCAATTATATAATTAGTGACTTCATTGATAATGAACCAATTGATTTTAGAAATATGATTGTTGTTTCACCCGATACAGGAGCAGTAGATAGAGCAAGAGTATATGCTGATATCTTAAGAACAAACGTCGGTATGTTTTATAAAAGAAGAGACTTAACTAAAGTTGTTAATGGAAAAAATCCTATCATTGAACATAAATACATAGGTGATGATGTGTCTGGAAAAAACATACTAATAGTAGATGACATGATAGCATCTGGGGAATCCGTAATTGATGTTGCAAAAGACCTCAAAAAACTAGGAGCAGATAAAGTTTATGTGACAGCCACTTTTGCATTATTTACAAGTGGTATTGATAAAATAAAACAAGCCTACTTAGATGGATATATCAACCGAGTTTACACAACAAATATGACATATATGAAAGAAGAGTATAAGTCTGAAGAATGGCTAAAAATTGTCAACTGTTCTGAACTTCTAGCAGACATAATAGATACATTAAATAAAAGACAATCATTATCCCCAATTTTAAACGGAAAAGAAAAAATCTTAAAAAAAGTAAAACCATACCTAAAAAAAGATAATCAATAAAAAGATGAACAATCATCTTTTTATTTTACTATAATATAATAAAGGAAGTGTAACTTTGAAAAATGATGTAAACAGAAATATATACATGTACTTATTATTTACAATCGGAAGTATAGTTTTATCTTTTATCTCATTTTACTTTATTTATAGTGGAATTATAAGAAAATATAATTATAATTCTCATGTAAAAGCCATTAATATTAATTATCAAAAAACAATAAAAAATAAAATCATATGGTATCAACCAATCTATATATTTACTGCAAATAATAAAGTTTATGAATGTAATGTTCCTTATAGGTCAGGAAATAATGTCTATAAACAAAAAAATAATAAAAATGTTTATTTTGATATTAATAATCCAACTAACTGTATAAAAGACTATCAAGCAAGTCCAACAACCCCTTTAATTGTTTTAGGAATTTTTCCTTTTCTTGCCCTAATATACAGTATTTATAATCTTACTACAATTATCGCCAAAACAAGCAAATAAAGTAGTAAAAGTTTCCTTTTTTTGATACAATATAAGTATAAATGGAGGTAAAGAATGAATAATGACATTATAAATGAAATAAGTAAAACTTTAAAAGTTAAATCAACACAAGTAGAAGTTGTACTTAAACTACTAGAAGAAGGAAATACAATACCTTTTATTGCTAGATATAGAAAAGAAGCAACAGGTGCACTTGATGAAGAACAGATTAAAAGTATAAATGAAGTATATGAATATCAAGTAAACCTATTAAAAAGAAAAGAAGATGTCATAAGACTTATTGAAGAAAAAGAACTAATGACACCTGAATTAAAAGAAAGAATAATGTCTTCATTAAAACTTGTAGAAGTTGAAGATTTATATAGACCTTTCAAAGAAAAGAAAAAAACAAAAGCAACTGAAGCTATTAAAAATGGTCTTGAACCACTTGCAAAAGAAATTTTAGCATTTCCAACCCTAGGAAATATTGAAAATATGGCTAGTAAATACTTAAATGAAGTAGTAACAACAATTGAAGAAGCCCTAGCGGGAGCTGGATACATAATTGCAGAAAGTATTAGTGATAATGCTTCAATTAGAAAAAGCATCCGTCAAACCACTTTAAGAACAGGTATAATTGTTTGCAAAAAGAAAAAAGACTCTAATGATGAAAAGAAAATATATGATATGTATTACGACTATAAAGAAAATGTCGGCAACGTAAAACCACATAGAGTACTTGCCATTAATCGTGCAGAAAAAGAAAAAATAATAACAGTCTCTATTGATGTAGACATAGAAGCAATTCTTTCTTATGTTGAAGCAAAAACTATAAAAAATCCAAAAAGTTTTGTAACAGAATTAGTTACTCTTTCTATAAAAGATGCCTATAAAAGATTGATAGCACCATCAATTGAAAGAGAAATTAGAACAGAACTAACAGAATTTGCAGAAATTAGAGCAATTGAAAACTTCAGTAAAAATTTAGAAAGTTTATTACTAACACCACCAATGAAAGAAAAAATTGTTCTAGCATTTGACCCAGGTTTTGTAAATGGTTGTAAAATTGCAGTAATAGATAAAACAGGAAAATATTTAGATTCAACAGTAGTAAAACCCTTTGTAAGAGGAGTTGAATCCGCTAAAAGAGATAAAGAAACTGTTGTAGAATTAGTAAAAAAATATAAAGTAGACATAATAGCAATCGGTAACGGTACTGCATCAAGAGAATCAGAAAAATTTATTTCAGATATGATAAAAGAATATAATCTAAATTGTAAATTCATAATAGTATCTGAAGCAGGAGCATCAATTTACAGTGCTTCAAAAATAGCAGGAGAAGAATTTCCAGATCTTGCAATTGAAAAAAGAAGTGCCGTTAGTATAGGAAGAAGACTTCAAGATCCACTATCGGAACTTGTAAAAATTCCACCTGATGGTATTGGAGTAGGTCTATACCAACATGATGTTGCAGGTAAAAAACTATCCGATAGTTTAGACTTTGTAGTTTCAAAAGCAGTTAATAGTGTAGGAGTTAACGTAAATACAGCTTCCCCTTCGTTACTTAAATATGTTTCTGGAATAACAAAAAAGAATATCGAAAAAATTATAGAATATCGTGAGTTAAAAGGAAAAATTAAAAATAGAAATGAAATTAAAAAAGCAAAATTAATGAGCGATAAAGTATTTCTTCAAGCAATTGGTTTTTTAAGAATAACTGATGGAGATAACATTCTAGACGTAACAGATATACATCCAGAAAGTTATCAAACCACTTTAGATTTACTTGAAAAACTAGACTTATCAATAAATGATTTAGGAAAATCTTCCGTAGTAGAAGCACTAGAAAATATTAATATTAAAGATTATGCTGAAATATTAAAAACTGATGTTTATACTCTACAAGACATAATTAAATCTTTATGCAAACCAAATAGAGATCCAAGAGACTCAATGGATGCACCTATTTTAAAAAGTGACGTCCTAGATATAAAAGATTTAAGTGTAGGAATGAAATTACAAGGAACAGTTAGAAATGTAGTTGATTTTGGAGCATTTATTGACATTGGATTACATAATGATGGGCTAGCCCATATTTCAAAACTAACAGATAAGTTTATCAAACATCCAAGTGAAGTAGTAAATGTAGGAGATATAGTTGACTGTTATGTTGATGCATTAGATATTGAAAAAGAAAAAGTTAATTTATCTTTAAGAAAAATGTAATAAAACACTAAAAAAGTGTTTTTTTGTTTTTAATAGTGGTACACTTATACTAGGAGGGATTTACAAATGTTAGAATTAAAAAATATTAAGAAAAGTTATAAGACAGGAGAATTTGTTCAGCATGCCCTAAAAGGAATAAGCGTTGAATTTAGAGAAAATGAATTTGTTGCAATTCTAGGACCAAGCGGAAGTGGAAAAACAACCATGCTTAACATTATTGGTGGACTTGATAGATATGACTCAGGAGATTTAATAATAAATGGAAAATCAACAAAATTGTTCAAAGACCTTGAATGGGATGCATATAGAAATAATTGTGTTGGTTTTGTCTTTCAAAGTTATAATTTAATAAGTCACATATCTGTTTTACAAAACGTTGAAATGGGTATGACATTAAGTGGGATAAACCCAAAGAAAAGAAAAAAGAAAGCCCTAGAAGTTTTAGAAAAAGTAGGTTTAAAAGACCATTCACACAAAAAACCAAACCAACTTTCTGGTGGTCAAATGCAAAGAGTAGCAATAGCAAGAGCTCTTGCCAATAATCCTAAAGTAATCATGGCTGATGAACCAACAGGAGCATTAGACTCAGAAACAAGTATTCAAATACTTAATCTAATCAAAGAAATTGCCAAAGATAGACTAGTTATAATGGTTACACATAATCCTGAACTAGCAAGTAATTACGCGAATAGAATTATTGAATTTAAAGATGGAGAACTAATAAAAGACTCCAACCCAGTAAATGACAAAAACAAAGAAAAATCAGATATAAAAATAACAAAAACATCAATGAACTTTTCGTCAGCTTTAAATCTTAGTTTTAATAATATAATTACAAAATGGGGAAGGACATTAATAACTGCCTTTGCATCTTCAATAGGTATTATAGGTATAGCTTTAATATTGTCTCTATCTAATGGATTTGACATCCAAATAAATGACTTTGAAAAAAATACCTTATCAAGTTTACCGATTGGAATAGCACCAACTGTTGCTAACGTTGATATGGAAGAAATGAAAGATAATAGTCAAAATAGTTTTTATAATAAAGATAAACAAGGCTTTAAAAATATTGATTATATGATTCCCTATGACGCTAGTGCTAAAATTAAAACACATGAAAACTTAATAGATGAAAATTATATAGACTATGTTGAAAAAATAGATGAATCACTAGTTTCTGCTATTTCTTACTATAGACTTACTAATTTAAACCTTTTAAGTAATGTTAATGGTATTAAAAAAAATATAAGTAGTAGTACTATAAATATGGCTGAAATGCCTAAAAGTTTAGGAAATAATGATTATATCAAAGAAAACTATGATCTACTAACAGGACAGTTTCCTACAAATAAAAATGAAATAGTATTAATAGTAGATTCCAAAAATAGAGTAGACACAACACTACTAGATGCTTTAGGATTTGATATAAATAAAAAGAAAATTAAATTAGAAGAAATTCTAGGACTTAAATTAAAAGTAGTAAATAATAATGACTTTTATATAAAATTAGGAGAAAATACCTTTGTACCAAATACAAACTATAACGAACTATATGAAAACAAAAATAATATAGACTTAAAAATAGTTGGAGTAATCAGAGGAAAAGAAGATAACAAACTAGCAAGTATCATGACAATAATGATGGAAAATATGGGAAAGAATTCTGTTTCAACCATCGCTTATCAAACTGAACTAATAGATGAAATGGTTTCACATAATCAAATGTCAGATATAGTTAAAGCTCAGACAAATAGTGAAGTATCTGTCATGTTTGGAGGACTTCCTTTTGAAAGTGAAAGACTAAACTTAACAAAAGAACAATCATTAACAATGATGGGAGCAAACAGTTTACCTCTCATGATAAATATTTTTACAAAAAGTTTTGAAACTAAAGATTCTTTACTTAAATATTTAGATAACTATAATTCAGGGAAAGCAGAAAAAAGCCAAATATTATATATGGATTATGCTGCAAGTGTTTCTGAATTATCTGCTAATATTATGAATGCAGTAACTTATGTCTTAATTGCATTCTCAGCTATTTCCTTAATTGTTTCTAGTATAATGATAGGTATTATAACTTATATATCTGTTCTTGAAAGAACAAAAGAAATAGGAATTTTAAGAGCACTTGGTGCAAGAAAGAAAGACATTACTAGAGTATTTAATGCTGAAACATTTATAATAGGATTGAGTTCAGGAATATTAGGAATATTAATCGCAAGATTAATGTTAATACCCGCTAATATGATTTTACTTAATTTAACTGATTTAGAAAATGTTGCCAGAATGAATCCATTACATGCCTTATTCTTAATAATAATAAGTTTAGGTCTAACACTATTAGGAGGATTTATTCCAGCCATAATGGCCAGCAAAAAAGACCCTGTTGAAGCATTAAGAACAGAATAATATTATTAAAGATTATCCATTTAAAACTTCTTTTAGAATAAGAAGTTTTTTAATACTATAAAAAAAATCAACAATCTTATGAAAAAGGTATCATTTAGTAACTTAAATCCCACTTTTACAAACAAATGTTTCTATTTTTTAATTTTTTTGATATAATATTATTAGATTAGGAGCGAACGAACATGAAAGGTAAAGTTGTTATATCAGGAAGTACAAAATTACTTGATGAGGCATTATACTGGAAAAAACATTTTGAAGACATGGGTTATGAAGTACTTAATTATCCACACTTATCAGAAAATTATGAAGAAGATTATAAACAATATTTTAACGACATAAAAAATTGTGATATATTTTTCTTAATGAATGAAAGAAAAGGAACAATTGAAGGCTATATTGGTGTATCAGTTTTTTCGGAACTTACTTTTGCAGTTATGAGCAACTTAGTTGAAGAAAAGAAAATAAAAATACTAATGTTAGATATGCCCAGTATGGTATTATTTTGTTATGAAGAAATAATAAGATGGATAAACTTGGGTTGGATTTCCTTCTTTAAATCAGAAAATATGTAACCAGTTTATGAGAAATTAAAATCTTTATGATTTTATTTTTTCGTTATAAACTAATTCACATGCCTTAGTTACTAATTTGATAATAAAGTTTAAAAAAGTATTTAATTAATTGAATATTTATGATATAATTTATTTGAAGATAACTTATAAGTTTCTTCGGTCTAAAAGGAGAATAAAAAATCAAAAAAATGGAGGTAGGAAATAAAGTTAATTAAATCAATTACTGCAGTATTCGTATTAAGTATTATTTGTGCTATTTTAGGGGTAAAAGCAAATGGCGCATTTGTAACATTTGTTAATATAACAATTCCAGCACTTGGTGGGACTTATACGACAGAAAATTTTTCTAAAAACACAACAACAAAACAATCTATGGAAACTACTAATATGACTACAACTATAAAAGCAAGAACTTATGCAACATTGGCCAGTTCAGGATATTCATCATACATAAATTTAAAAATAAATGGAAATCAAAATTGGGGAACAGAAAACGATTCCCCTAATCAATATAAATTACAACTTAAAGCAACAAGTTATAATTTATTAAATGAAGGTTATTGGGGAATTTGGAAATATAACTGGCCAGTTTAAATAATAATTAAATAATAAAAATTCTCCTTTTATTCTTTTTTGGAGGTAATTTAATGAAATACTTTAAAAACAATAAAATTCTAGTATTAGTATTATTTATAATACTGGCAATTTCTGCTCGTTCAATTTCAAATAATATTAGAGAGTTTAACATGAATGTAGACTCTTATAATTACAGAATTAATGAATGTAATACAACTTTAAAAAACGATAAATTCTATTTTGAATCGTGTAAAGGAGCTAAAGAATGGGGAGGACCTAAGAGAACAGATGCTTTTTTTACTTTTTTTGATATATTATTTGATGATAAATTTACTATCTTACATCTTTTGTTACCATTTTTAATAATTATGTGCACAATTGAAAAATTAAATCAAAAATTAAAAAGTGGATATATAAAAAATGAGTTAATGAGAAAAAAATATAGTACAATTATTTTAAATGAATGGTTATGTTCAATTAAGAAATTATGGATAATACCATTATTATTTACAATTATATTTATTGCCTCATATTTATTAACAGGTAATTTTAATTATAAAAGTTCACTTTTAAATTATGAGCCATGGGTAAATCCAATTTTTTTTGATAATATATTTTTTTCAATTATAATTTACCTATTTAATTTTTTACTACATGGCATTTTTATCATTAATATTGGATATATAATGACAAAAAAGAGTAAAGGATATATTTTATCTGTTTTATCATCGTTTATTATGTTTTTAGGTGCTTGGGCTTTTTCTGAAACTTTTTTTGGATATCTAATCTCAGGAAAACTATTTGGTAAACCGGAATTTCATAATTATTTTTCATTCACAACACTATGGGGTTATCCAGAAATAAACAATTTTATAATGTTTACATTATATCAATTTATATTAGCTTTAATTTCTTCAATTTTTGTTTATAAATTATATAAAAATAGAGAAGAGGTTTTGATAGCAAATGAATGAAAAAATTAATTTGTGTTTTTTGAAAACAATTATTTCATCCAATAAATTTATTTTATCATTATTGATTCTTATACTTTTAAATTTTTTTATGATAGGAAAATATTCTGCAAATATGGAGTATCTAAATGCTTTTATAAATGTAAATAGTTTATTTACATATAACACTTTAATAGTTGCTGTATTGTTATTATCCACATTAAATACTTTGAAAATATATGAAGATTATAGAAATATTATAATAAGATATAAAAGTAAAAAAAAGTATTTTATAGAATTGATAAAAATAGTTCTAATTATAAATCTAATTATTGTTATTATTAATTATATTTTATTATTCACTGGTTTAAATTTTTTTGCAAAACCTATAAATTCTGTAATTATACCTGATTATGGGGTTTCAACAATAATATATACTATATTTATTTTTGTAAAAAAATTATTATTATTTGAATTGTTGACAATAATGTTTTTAATAATAAATAAAAATTTAAATAAAAATTTAGCCATTATTATATCAGTTATTATGGTCTTATGTTTATTTATAGCACCTTATAATGATGTTTACGTTAATTCATTTGGAAAGTTTCAAATATTTTATTGGGATTATTTCGTGGTTCATCGTTATTCATCATTTATTTTAGAGTTATCCTTTTTTGGAATATACTTTTGCATTAGTTTTTTCATTTTGTATCTTTTATCATTATTTACAATTAAAAAAATAAAAGTTATAGGAGATTAATATGAATTATATTTTAAAAAACGACTTTAATTCAATAAAACATGTATTATTGTATTCCTGTGTATTGTATCTAATTCCATTGTTATTATTTAGAGTTATTACAATTTTAACTAATTTTCCGGTAACTAATTTATTGTTAGAAAATTTCTTTTCTTATAATATTGAAATAAATAGTACAAATTGGATATTAACAATAATATCTTGTATAAATATTATTGTTTATCTGATGTTAATATACGTGACAATTATCAATGACGTTAAATTAGGAAAAGCAAATATATTTTTAAGGTTAGATATTAAAAATTGGTTGTTATATAAGAATATTTCAATAGCAATAATAATAATTGTATATACGATTATAAGATTTATAATTATTTCATCTCTATTTAGTTTTTTAACAATAAATTTCCATTATTTATATATAATGTTTTATCAATGTATATTTTTTATATTCGTGTCTAATTTGCATTTATTATCATTTATATATTGTGAAAATAAAGATGTTATTTTTTGTACATTATTTGTTATAGTGGTATTATTAAAAATTCCCTTTATTTTATTAATTGTAATGTTAATATTAACAGAAATTTGGTTATTAAAATTATTAAAATTAAAAAGAAGTCATTTACTTGAAAGGAGATTATAAAATGGTAGTAGAAGTTAAGAATTTATCAAAAAATTTTAAAGGTATTAAAATATTAGATGATATTAGTGTCAGATTTGAAGAAGGCAAAATATATGGGTTAATAGGTAGAAATGGTAGTGGTAAGAGTGTTTTTTTGAAAATACTTTGTAACTTTTATTCCCCTAGTAGTGGAGAAGTTCTTTACGATGGTGTAAATATATTTGAAGAGAATATTTTTCCACCTGATACAAGAGCATTGATTGAGAAACCATCATTTTTACCTGATATATCTGGATTTGAAAATTTGAAAATGTTGGCTTCAATACAAAATATAATTGGTGATAAGGAAATTTTAGATGCTTTAGAAAAAGTAAATTTGGTTACAGAAAAAGATAAAAAATATAAAATTTATTCTTTAGGTATGAAACAAAAACTTGGCATTGCACAAGTAATAATGGAAAATCCTAAAGTAATAATACTCGATGAACCATTTAATGGCATAGAAGATTTAACTGCTCAAAAATTGAGAAAAATATTAAAAGAAGAAGCTAAAAATGGAAAAATAGTAATAATTGCTTCCCATATAAAAGAGGATATAGAAAATTTAGCAAATATATCATATAAGTTTGATAATGGTACAATTTCTAAAATGAAATAATAATATTTAAGTTTGCTAAAAGGTTTCTTTATTTTTTAAAAAATTAGATATACTAGCATCTAATTTTTTTGTTATAAACTAATTCACATGAATTTGACTATCATTTTTTTTTATGGT